>JBPCKH010000121.1:0-2672 GCA_051004475.1 Candidatus Limnocylindria bacterium
TCGAAGGGGCTGGTGGCGGCATTGCGGTCGCAGGGTGTGGAGCGTGTGGTGATGCTGACTGGCGACAACGCGGGCACGGCCGCCGCGATCGCCGGCGCGGTCGGGATGGACGACCATGCAGCCGCCCTGATGCCCGAGGGCAAGGTCGAAGAGATCCTGAAGCTGAAAGACCGGTACGGTACGGTCGCGATGGTGGGCGATGGCATCAACGATGCCCCCGCTCTGGCCACCGCGTCCGTCGGCATAGCCATGGGGACCGGTGGGTCGGACGCCGCGATTGCCGCCGCCGACGTGGCACTGGTCGCGGACGACCTCGAGAAGCTGCGACTGGCTTTCCACATCGGCCGCCAAAGCAGCCGACTCATTCGTCAGAACATCGTGGCTTCACTCGCAATCGTAATAGTGCTGGTCGTCGCGACCTTCGCCGCCGACTTGAGCATGTTCGCGGCGGTCATCGGGCACGAGGGCAGCGAGGTACTGATCATCCTGAACGGACTGAGGGTGGCCCGCGCCGCCGTATGAGACAGACGCCGCCGCGTTGGAGTTGCTGGCGCCTTGATGGAGGGTTAGGGTGATCGATCAATGACTGGCGATCCTGACAACGGCCGACGGTCGCGCTCAGGCCCCGCCGACGCAGAGGCACCGGTTCGCGAGGGCGCGGCACCCGTGGTCGGCGAGGCTCCCGCGGCCGTGCAGTCCAAAGACATCAGCTATGTCGGCAAGTCCGGCAAGCAGCAGAAACGGCTAAAGAAGGACGCCATCCGCAACCTCGACTCGTGGGAGCGTTATCGCGCGCTGACGGATACCCTTGACGAGGCCAACGACCTCGTGGACCTAGCCGATCACAAGGCTCGGTTCGCTCTCGTCATCATGGCCGCGGTCAACATCGTGCTCTTCTTCTCGGCGGACGCCCTCGATCCCCTCAGGTCGCAATGGACCATCTTGCAGACCGGCCTCGGCGTTTACCTTTTCGCCTACGTCCTGATCGCGCTCTATTTCTTCATGCAGGCCATCGAATCCCTGCGACCGCGGCAATCGCAGCCGCAAGTACCTCACGCCGAACAACTGGTCGAGGAGACGCCGCTGGGGATCCGCTTCTACGAGGACATCCTGGGGCGCGACGTCGAGGCCTACAAGAAAGCGTGGCGGGAGGTCCGCATCGGCCAGCTCAACGCCGAGTTGGCGGTACAGGCTCATGCCCTGGCCGAGATCAACAAGGCGAAGTTTGCCGCCTTGCGGCGTCTCTACAGGGGCCTGCAGATCATGACCCTCATGGCCGTTGGCCTCGTCGCCCTTGGAGGGCTCGCCGGCATCGTGGGCACCGCGAAGAAGGCGGCGGAGGACGGGAAGGACCCCAAGAGCGAACCCTCGGCGTCGAGCAGCCGCTGAGTCGCAGAAAACTCGGATCTCCATGGGAACGTCGCCGCTACGCGGTTTGGGCGCCCGTCTACGACTTCGTCGTCGCGCCCATCCGGCACGCACGCCGACGTTCGATCGAACGCCTCTCTCTCCGCGCGGGCGAGCGCGTGTTGCTCGTGGGCGCCGGCACCGGGGAGGACTTGGCTTTCATTCCCGATGGCGTCTTCACCCTCGCCACCGACCTGACGCCGGCCATGCTGCGCCGTGCTCGGCCAAAGGCACGGACGAGGACCCACCTCTCGGTAATGGACGGCCATTCGCTCGCACTTCGAAACGCCACCTTCGATGTCGTCGTGCTGCACCTGATCCTGGCGGTCATTCCCGACCCCGCTCTGTGCCTCGCGGAGGCCATCCGAGCGCTTCGTCCTGCCGGTCGGATCGCCATCCTCGACAAGTTCGTCGCCGACGGACGACCGGCTTCGCTCGGTCGAAGGCTGTTGAACCGGGTGACCCGGCCGATCGCGACGGACATCACGCGCCGCCTCGGCGACATCATCCGCGCCAGCGGAACGAGGGTGACGCGCGAATTCGGCGAGACAGCCCTCGGCGGACGGTTCGCGATTGTGGAGCTGCGGCGCGACTGAACGGACCGAATGCCTTCTTAGAAGGCCCGGCTCATGCCGACCTGGAACACGGCGTGGGTGCCGAGCTGCGTTTCGTTCACGTGCTGGAAAACGGGCGCTTGCACGATCGCGTACAGCGCGACGCGTCCGGGAGCCTGGACCCGCACCCCGGGCGCGACGGTCAGCGCGAACGAACCCGTTGATGGGCTGGCCGTGCCGTGGAACGCGCTGCGTCCGACGTGGTACGCCTTGCCCTGCAGCATGGCGGAGACCGGGCCCCGGACGGGCCGGGTCAATCGCGCGAGGGCGTACGCCTCGTCCCCGCCGCGATAGCCGAGACCATTTTCGAGTGAGCGCTGGGCCAGGACGCTGGCCGCCCACGTGATGCGCAGCGACGGGAAGGAGGACCCGTACTGCGCCGTGGCCGCGAGCCCCCACGAGCCGCTGCCGGGCTGGATCATGGGATCGCCGATCCCCCCCGTCTCGTCGGTCAGGCGGTACCGGCCGGTGGGCAGCTGCACCGCCGCACCCACCAAGAGCCGTGGCGTGGCCGCATATCGCAGGCTGACCCGCGCGTCGCCGGCGCCCATGGTGACGAGGTCCTGCCGCGAGATGGTGCCGCCGAGGTGATCGTGATTGGCGGCCGTCCCTCCCGGGACATAGAGATGATCGATGGTGCGGCGCGTGGCC
>JBPCKH010000122.1:0-3240 GCA_051004475.1 Candidatus Limnocylindria bacterium
GTGGTCTGTACCGCAGCGACGAACTGGGTACGCGAGCAGGAAGGTTGGCTGGCGGCAAACGCGGTGAAGGTGGTCCTCAAGCCATTCAAGATCGAACACCTCGAGCACGCCATCGGACAAGCTCTCGAGCTGCCAGCGGTCACGGCTTCATCAGAGCTCGAGGAAGGTGAGACTGCCCCCGGCCGCGACACGTCGTCAGCCGATCAATCCAACGGCGAGGCCCCAACGAGATAGCCCACTGATCGCGGCACGGCCCTTGCGTGTGGGTACCCCAGCTAGGGGACCCACGCCGTGGATAGACGCCATATCGAACTTCAGCTCCGGGCGGTGTTGGTGGCATACCGGATCGCGCTGAAACGTCGTGACGCAGCGACCATGAAGCGCTTCCGGTTGCGCGCGCAGTCATTGTTGGACGACCTCGACGATGAGATGGTGCCCTATCCCGATCTGCAGGACGCCCTGCGCGATGCCCGCCGCGAAGTGGACGGAGCGGGGATCCCGCCAGAGGATGTCAAGGACCTGGACGTCACCACCGACGCTCCCACCCGGCGCGCGTAACTCGGAGCAGCGCGGACACGGCGCGACCGGCGCAGTGGCAGCCTGCGCCGGCCGGAAAGCCGATCCGCCGCCGAGCTCCACGTCAGAACGCCGCGTTTCAGGTGCCCGCTCCGGGGCCGATGGGCTCGTAATTGTCCGAGCTTCCCGAGCTTCCCGAGCTTCCCGGGCTTGCCAACACCCGTACAGTTCGACCCATGGCCGAGGCACCTGGACCCTCTGCAGTGGCTGCCGCGGTCGAGCGTCGCATCGTCAGCGTCCTGTTTGCCGACCTGGTCGGCTTCACGCCGCTGTCCGAGGAGTTGGACGCCGAGGACGTGGCCACCGTCCAGGACGCGTACTTCGCCGCCACTCGAGAAACGGTGCAGCGCTATGGCGGGGTGGTCGAGAAGTTCATCGGGGATGCCGCCATGGCGGTGTTTGGCGCACCACGCGCCCGCGACGACGACGCCGAGCGCGCGGTCCGCTCCGGGTTGGCGCTGATCGGCGCGCTCGAGCAGCTCGAAGTGCGCCTGGCGATGAGCCCGCGCACCCTGCAGCTGCGGGTCGGCGTCAACACCGGGGAGGTCGTCCATGCGATCGACGGACCCGACCAGGGTCGCGTCACCGGCGACACGGTCAACACCGCCGCCCGACTGCAGACCGCGGCTCGACCGGGGACTGTGCTCATCGGTGAGCAGACGGCTCTGACCGTGGCGGAGACCATCCAGACGCAGCAGATCGGAACCGTCGTGCTGAAAGGCAAGCGGGAACCGATGCGTGCGTGGGAGGCGATCGGCGCGCGCTCGCAGCCGTCACGCGAGGAGGCGCTCGGAGACCTGAAGGCACCCATGCTCGGTCGCGACGTCGAGCTCCGGGAACTGCAGTCCGCGGTGCGCAACGTTGCTAGCGACCATCGTGCTGATCGGATCGTGATCGTCGCGCCGCCCGGCGTCGGCAAGAGCCGGCTGCTGGCAGAGCTCGCCGCGACGTCCGCTGCGACGGTCCTGCGTGCCCGCGTCAGGCCGCAAGCGACCGCGCCCTACGAGACGGTCGCCCAACTGCTGAACGCTGCGAACCCCGCGCAGCTCGCTCGGGGTCTGGCGCGGACCGGTATGCCGGAGACTCGCGCATCGGTCATCCGTCTCGAGGTGGACCGTCTGCTGGTGCCTCCAAGCGAAGGCGCCCGGAGCACGGGCGACCTGGCGGCGGAACGAGAGTCCAGGTTCGACGCGTGGGTGACCGCGCTCGAGGCGCTGACGATGAGCCCAACGGTCTGGCTGATCGAGGACGTGCACTGGGCTGGTAGCGATCTCCTCGCCTTTTTGGATCACGCGGGCCGGGCGCCGGCGCGCTACGGCAGGCTGCTGGTGGCGACGGCACGACCAAGCCTGCTCGATACCGCGCCGGCGTGGTGCCAGGGACAGCGGATCGACCTGGCGCCGCTGCCGCAAACGGACGCCGCGGCGCTCGTGCACGCTCTGCTGGGATCTGCACTGCCTGAAGCGCTGGTGGCCTCGGTCGTGCAACGATCAGACGGCACGCCGCTCTTCATCGAGGAGCTGCTGCGGACATGGGCGAGTGTCGGCACGCTGGTCCGCGTCGACGGGGCGTGGCAGCTGGCGGTGCAACCAGAGTTAGTGACGCTGCCTCAGACGGTACAGGCGATCTACGCGGCGCAGCTCGACGACCTGCCACCCGATGCGCGCATGGTGGCTCGCCGTGGTGCGGTCGCCGGCCGGCGGGTGCCCGTCGCGGCATTGAAAACGCTGGACCTCGATGATCGCCGCGCCGGCATGGATGCACTCCGACGACGCGGATTCATCGTCGGTGGGCTGGACGATGCCATCACCGGCGAGGCGTACGCCTACCGCCATGCGCTGCTGCGCGATGCCGGCTATGCCTCGCTGGCCCGCGCGGAACGTGGGCAGCTCCATGTCGCCATGGCGCGCTGGCTGACCGAATTTGCCGGCGAACGCGTCGACGTCGTGGCCGAGGGCGTTGCCGAGCATTACGCCAGCGCGCTCGACAGCCTCTCGGCGCTCTCCGGCGGCGATCTGCCCGACCGCGAGACGCTCCGAAGCGAGGCTTCCGGTTGGTACGAGCGCGCAGCGGCGGCCGCGCTTCGCCTCTCCGCCCACGAAGCGGCCCTGCGCCTGCTTACCCGATCGATTGAGCTGTCCGACCCGGTGACGCCGCTCGATCTCGCTCGCCGTCGCCTGCGCCTGGGCGAGATCCTCGCCGCAAGCGCCGACCTGGATGCCGGCATCGGCGAGATGGAGGCCGCGCTGGAGGGGTTCGACGACGATGCCTCCGGGGACGCCGACGCGGCGTGTGCGCTCGGACGCGCCTATATGCAGCAGATCCGCTTTCCGGAAGCCGAAGAGCTCACGGCACGGACCCTTGAGCGCCTTGCGGGAGAGCCACCTGCCCGGCTCGCACGGCTCCACGCGCTCCACGCCTGGTCGATCGGCGCGCAGGGTCGATCCGATGGGGTCCATGACGAGGCCGAACGGGCGTGGACTACGGCCCAGATGTCGGGCGATGCCGTCCTGGAGCTCGATGTGCTCGAGCACGTAAACGCCGCTCGCGACGAGATCGACGAGGCCTCGACCGAGCACTGGGCATTGCTGGAGGAGAAGGCCGTCGCCGCCGGGCGGTGGCACCAGGTGGCCGTCGCGGCACGCGTCCAGGCCGTCATGCAGG
>JBPCKH010000123.1:0-3524 GCA_051004475.1 Candidatus Limnocylindria bacterium
GGCGTCACCGTCTAGATCTCGCTTCACACACTCGCGGGCATCGAGACGTGCCTGTGGATCTCGGTAGTCGTCGCACCTCGGCCGTTCGCCGGCTGTTTCGGAACGCTCACCCTCGGCGCGCGCAGAAAGTATCGATCCCGAACCTCTTCCGAGACCTGAACGAGGACGCGTTCAACGATCGGCTCGACCTCCTCCCGCGTCAACTGTCTGAGATTGCGCCGGACGACGGGGGCGCGCCCTTCGGCAGAGCGCCGACGTCGGCGGCGATTCACGCGACGGAGCCAGCGGATGCCGGGGGTTCGAGTAGGAGTACTGATGGAACTCGCTCCGGCGCGCTCAGCCGAAGGAGGCCATAGCCGATCCCCGCGGTACCCATCATCAATCCTGGATTCTCAATCCCGAGCGGGAATCCCGTGATGTAGCCGTTCTGCCGGATGTTCTGAAGCATCGAATGCCCCCATGAGGTATCGGTCGCCGGAGCTGTGGGTATCCCAGCCTTCTGTGCCAGCATCATCAACTCGGCGGAGCTTGCGTACCCGTGGCAGAGCGAGTGGTCGAAGCGGAATCCCTCAGCGGCCGTCGTTCCAACAGCCGCGTGGATCTCCGCGAGCACCTTCTCATCGCCGTAGACGCTCAAGGTATCGAGGCGTGCCAAGCCTATCCCCGCTGAGCCGTGACACCAGAAGTAGAGGCAACGAGCAGAGTCGGCATCCGTCTCCGCTTCTGGCCACCGTAGGTCGCGCCAGTTCTGCTCCTCGGGGGAAAAGAGGGAGCGCTCATAAGCGATCCCCGCGATTGCACAATCCTTGAACCGCTCGTCACGCGTTGCGTCGTACAACCTTAGGAGCGCCCAGCTAATCCCGGCCGCGCCATGCGAGAATCCCGTCAGTGGCAGTGGGCCGACAGGCGAGAGCCATCCCACACCCGCCTTTTGCGGCTCCGCAGCAGCAAGCACCTTCTCGCCGCACTTGAGAGCGCAGTCAAGTAACTGCTCGGAGTGCGTCAGCTCGTAGAGGTTGAGCAGCGGCCGGATCGCACCCGCTGCCCCGCCGATTAGATCGACCGTCCCCGCCGAGTCGAGACCCCGCAGTAGCGTCGGCACGAGATCGGACGCACGCCGCAGTAGCCGGTCGTCGCGCCACAGGAATCCAACCTGGGTCAGCGCGTAGATCCACCCACCGACGCCGCTAAACCCGCCAGGCATAGGGGGCGCGCTCTCATCAGCCGCGCGATCGAGCTGTCTCAGAAAAGTGCGTAGCGTTTCGCGTGCCAAGTCGAGGTGCCGGCGTTCGTCCGTCAACTCCGCCACGTAAGCGAGAAACAAGAGGATGCCGGCTGTGCCGTCAAACAAGTTGGGGCTCACGGCATCGACAGTCCACGTATCGTCGCCAGACCAGTACCGCGTGCCGATCCAAGTCGCCTCGCCGCTGCGGCGGATGGAAATTCTTTCGAGCCTGCGTGCGAGCTGGTCCGCGCACGCGAGCTCGTCGGTGTATCCCTCCGGTGGGAGAGCCAGTGGCGCTTTCTTGCCGACCTCGCTTACGCCTCGTCGATTGAGCGCCCAGGTGCCGATTGAAAGCTTGATCAGCCACACCTGAAGATCTAGGTCGCGCTCCGACATGCCCATGATGCGTCGACGCGACCGCGCCAATCCCGTCTCGTCGAAGAAGTCGGGGACGCGCCGGCCGTCGGAGCACCAAATGTCTGCGCTCCCCGGGTGCGTCCGGAAGATCGGCACGTCCATCGACCAGAGGTCGGCGCGTTCAGCCGCGCTGACCGGCGAATCCGGTGGACGGCCATCGTCTGGGGCGAGTAGGCGGTCGAAGCGTCGGTCGAGGTTCACCCCGTTCGAGAGGAACGACGGATGCGAAGCCGTCTGAAGCGCGAAGATGTAATGACCGGTGGGCCGGACAATGGAGCGAGTGGCGAGCCCATCGAAGGTGGCGAGCAGCCCATCCGCCCCAATTAGCTCGTCGCGGTTCGCGAGTACTGTCCGGTAAGCGACAGCGAAACCGTCTGCGATGTCGTCGACGCAGTCAAGCAGCGCGTCCTGCGCGTAGCCGTCCTGTGCGGTCAACCCAAGAACAGCCGGGGATCGTTCCTTGAGAACCTCGCGCATCTCGTCAGTGAACTCGTTCTCCCACTGAGGCTGCTTCGCACGTGCCCATTCGTCGGGGCGTGCGCCGATGCCGCTCTGATCAACGCTGCGAGCCGAGGCGTTCGACCACCGGCGCACCGGGAGAAGGCCGACGCCGAGCACTGAGCCGAGCGTCGAATCGAGCACCGCCTGCTCTGCGGCCCCGAGTGGCTTGAGAGCTGCAGGTGGAAACGAGTGAAAGAGCGTCTCGAGATCGACAACGATAGGATGAGCGCCGGCTGCCACGATGTTCTCGAAGTGACAGTCGGCCGCGGACAGGGCGTGGAGTACCGCCAGCGTCGCGCCGTGACGGCGGTACAACGCATGCACCTCCTCCTTGGGGCAGGGACGCGGTTCGATGTATTCGACCCACCCGTGGTCGCGCGCAGCGACCACAGTCAGCTGGCGGAGATCCGGGACAGTCGGATGCAAGGACAGCCATTCCAGGATCCGCTGGAACAGGCTCTCAACATCGACCGACCGGGGCTTGTAGATGAGTCTCTTTCCTGACGAGAATCGAAGCGCGAGTACTGCGCGGCCGCCGCGATGAAAGTCGCCCGCTGGGACGACCTCGACTAGTTCGTCGCCTTCCGGAAATCCGAATGAGAGGCGCAAGTCGGGCCAGTCATAAGTGATGGCGCGGAGGAATTCGCAGCTCGCATCCGCCCAACCGCTGACGACTTGGTAGGCGAGGCGCCCGAGGACGGGCGCTCGCCGCAAGATCGCACCCGCAACTCCCGGATCGGCGAGTCGCCGTACGAAGGAGTCGAATCGCTCGGCGGGGGTGTCACCCGCCAGATCTCCGTTGAGCCTGGCGGCGTGTAGCTCTAGCACGCCGATCCGGCCGACGAGTGGCGCAAGCCGCATGATGAGCGCTTGTCGGAGAACACGGACAATGTGCGACGGCGAGAACGGGGCGCCGCGCGCCAGCCGCGTAGCCTCGGCCGCCACCTGTTCGACAACGTCCGCCACCAGGGGCCAGACGATGGGCAGGAAGGCTAGTGCAGGGTCACCGCCTCGCGGCAGCGGCTCGACATCGGTGGCGGCCTCCCCGCGCGTCCAGCCATCGTTGAGGCCGCGCGCCCAGGACGGAAGAGTGTCCGCGATCAGGCCCGGCGGAATACGGTGGTCGTCGAGAATCGTGCGGAGCTCGTCGTCGCTGCAGCCGTAGATGGATGCTGGATCATGGAGCCCGCGCTGCTCGTCGAATGTTCGCTCCGGGCGCCCAGCGTGCGAGTTGTGCCGCCCTGTCAGTCCAACCAGGTTCCATCGCGTCATCCGTAGCTACGCGCTACTCCCCGCGTGGGCGATCAAGCCAGCGACGCTCGCCCTCCCGATCGTCGAGCTTGGTCTCGCGGTCGCCTTACTTGGCGGTTGGGGATCGACA
>JBPCKH010000124.1:0-3972 GCA_051004475.1 Candidatus Limnocylindria bacterium
GCGCAGACCGCGTCGATCGTCCCGCCGGCGGCCCACCGGCGCAGCGCTCCATGCCTTCGCCGGACGACCCTCGCTGGCGTCGAGGTCAGCGACGATCCAACCGATCGTCCACCCTGCGTCGCCACGAACAGGAACCCCCGGGCCCTCCAGGTAGTGGTTGCGTCGCAGCAGTCGCCGTGGATCGGACTTGATCGGCATAGGCATCCTCCCTCGGAGGGCACATTAGCCAGTCTCATTTGCCCCGGGGAACTTCAATTAGACTTCGCAGCGCACCCTCGGTGGCAGCGGCTATCGCGAACCCATTCGCTCCCTCTAAGGTTAGGCCGACAGCGCTTGCCCCATATCGTTCGACCGCTCGGGCGGCGGTGGCCCCCCAGCCGCAGCCGACGTCAAGGAGTCGCTGGCCTGGCCGGAGGCCCACCTTGCGCAACGCCAGGTCGACCTTGGCAATTTGTGCCTGCTTGAGGGTGATGTCGGGGGGTTCAAAGTAGGCGCAGCTATACGTCATCGATGGGTCCAGCCACAGGGCATAGAACTCGTTGCAGAACTCGTAGTGGAAACCCGCGTTCTCGTCGGTTTCGCCCACAGCTAACGCGCGCCGGTAGGTTTGCCCCGCCGTCCCGCGCGGTAGCCGCTCGCGTGCCATCAGTAGCCTCCACGGCGGAGGAGTTCGGCGAAGATGATCTCCCGGTGAACGGGTTCAGGACCCTCGACTATGCCCACGTGTCGCGCATCGCGGAGAAGCTTCTCGATCTCGCTCTGGCCCGTGTAACCGATGCTCCCGAGCATGAGGGAGGCGGCTTCGGTGATACGCATCACCATTTCACCCGCGTACAGCTTCGCGATGCTCGCTTCCTTGCCGTGGTCGAAGCCGCGGTCGAACTTTGTGGCGGACAGGGCAACAAGACTTCGGGCGGCGGCGATCTCCTTCTCCATTTCCGCGATGCGGAACCGGTAGTCCTGCAACCGGATCAACTTGTCCCCGTACACGCGGCGCTGGCGACCGAAGTCGAGCACTAGGTCTCGCGCCTTGCGGGCGATGCCGACGGCAACCGCGGCGATGCCGGTCCGGGATTGAGCGAGATTCTTCTGCATCAGTTGCAAGCCAGCGCCCTCCTCGCCAAGCCGGCGGTCGAGGGACACGACCACCCCGTCGAACTCAATTGGTGAAACGTCCAAGGCCCGCAGGCCCAACGTATCCCATCGTTTACCGATTGATACGCCGGGACTATCAGTCGGAACCACGACCCAGGTAGTTCCCGCATCGGATCCGGCTGTCTTGTCGAAGACTTTGGAGCTGGCGACCACCGGGCCCTTGGCGACAACGATCACCTGTCGGGCCGCCCGCGCGTTGCTGCTGTATTCCTTGCGCCCGTCGAGGCGATAGGCCTCGGCCGTGCGAGTCAGGGTTACCAGCATCGCTTGCAGATCGCTCCCTGCGTCACGCTCCGAAGCCGCGAAAGAGGTGACTACGTGTCCCATGGCCAGTTCGTTGCGGAGTTCGACCGCGCGGTTTGGCGGCAAGTGTCGTAGCAGGAACCGATTGAAGAAGACCGGGAGCATCAAATAGCTTGCGCTGGCCGCGCACGCGTAGGCCAGCTCTTCGGCAACCATGCAGATATCGGCGAGGTAGGGCTCGTCCGGGCCGGTCTCCAGAAAGAGATCGGCAATCCCTGTTTCGTGGAACCTCCGTCCAAGGTCGGCCGGTAGGGCGCGATCCTCATCAGCCGCTTCGGCATGAAGGCGTGATTTCGGCGCGCTGCCCCTCGCTTAGGGCGAAGTCAAACATTCCGCCCGAAGGTTTCGGGCACGGTGGGCACGAGTCAATTGGGGAGAACCCTCGTCGGTGGAGTGAGGCGAGCCGCCGTGACTCACAAGGTTCCTGACATGCGCCTCGCTAATTCGACGACCGGCGGGGCAGGAGTTGGCTGAGGTTGCTTGCACGCGAGTCTCGAGGCGGTCGCTAACCGGCGCGTTGCCAGCCGTCACCAGGGGGCCGCAATGTTGCGCCAGCCTAGGGTTCTCCCCAATTGACCGCCATCCCGCCGGGCGCGAACCATTGGCCCAGGAGCCCCCCGCGGGCTTGGAGGATCTACTGCCGGAAGGGCTTTCCTCTGGTACTCCCGCGCCAACCTTACGGCCGCGACTCGAACCTCGTACTGACCCGGTGCCAGCCTGTCGGCTCGGAAGCGGCGAGTGGATGGATCCATAGCGAGGGCTATAGGACCAGACGCGCCGTCGAGAATCGCCGTGTCGCCCTTTGCTTGCCGACCAGTTTGATCGAGCAACAGCACATCGATGGCGCCGTGGTCTTGATCCACGGCCGCTCGCGGCAGGTCGCGAAGCTTTGGCCTCCGCCAGCCGGGCGCCGCCTCGACGAGCTCACGGACTGGGACAAACCCCGGTTGCTCGACGACCACCTCACGCAAGGGAACTCGGTCGCGGAATAGATGACCAGCTTCGCTTGAGCGTGGTGTCAGGATCGGCCGCTCAAGGGTGAGCGCTCGACGCGCCGCGGGCTTCGAAGCGGCCTTCTTGGCCATGGCCCGTACCTCTACGCCGTACCAGAGCGCCAACATAACCCGGCGCCTCGCGTCGCATAAGTGGGGGAACCCTAGTCACCAAGCTTTCCGGCCTCTGGTGCCGTCGCCATTTGGCAGCTCCGCGGCGAACCCTGGGCGGCCTAGGTCATCCGCCCGCTCAGCGCCGTTGCCGACCTCGATCCTGCCGGGGTCGAAGTCGAGGGTTCTCCCCAATTGACGTCGTACCAGAAGCGGGCTTCGATGAGCGCGGCCTCGCTCGCCCTTAGACTTCGTCGTCGCAGATATCGCCGCAGCGCGGACGATGAGATGGGCGCCCCGGGCCAGGAGGAGGCTCCGAAGTGCCATCGATCCAGGATGTCGCCGACCAGATCAACGCCAAGCTCGATTCGATCCAGTCCAACACGGCCGGCGCCAATGTCAAGCTCGATGCCATCGAATCCAACACGGCCAGCGCCAATGTCAAGCTCGATCAGATCGACGGCGACCTTCAGACCGGCTTTACCCACCTCGCGGGAGGTCTGCAGGCGATCTGGGAGGCACAGAAGCTCACCAACTCGATCCTCGAGTTCCAGGGTCAACAGAACGAAGCGATCATCTGCCTGCTTCGCGACGCAGATGAACTGCTCTGCGGCATTACCCGTAAGTTCACCCAGCAGCTCGACCTGACTGGCAAGCTGCTCAAGTCAGCGAAGCGGGTTGAAGGGATCGAGGAGCGGACGCAGCCTGCGGCAGCGGCGGATTACGATCGCCTGCTGACCCTTCAGCGCGAACTTGGTGAATGTTGTCCAGCGGAGCCGGTGGCGCCGGAGCCTTGTCCCGAAGGGTGCGAGGCTCAGAAGGTCGACCTCTACAAGCCCAAGGGTCAGGATTGGAAGGCGCCCATCCGGCAGACCAAGCCGGGCTGAGCAGTCGCGAGCATGACACTCTTCGTTCAGAACGACGCTACCGGTGCGGGGGCCGGCGGGGTCGACGCCCAGCAGGCTGCGGTTGACCTCGGAGTGGCCACCAACGGCGACACTGGTCTCGGATTGGCGGCGCAGATCGGCGACCGGCAGCAGGTGACCTACGCCCGGACCGATCCGGGGCTGCCGGCCATCCGCGTCGATGCCTTGGTGAATACGAACTTCAACCTGAACCCGCAAGGGGTCGACATCGTCATCATCCCGGTTCTCGCCAACTTCACGCTCAACGACGGACGGTCGATCCTGACCATTGGCGGGACCGCCCTGCCGCCGTCGGGTTCGCCCCTGCCCGGCTCGACTCTGAATAACACCAACTCGTGTCTGGTCATCTACGACACAACGCAGAACAACGGGACGGGCTGGTGCACCGCGCGAGCTGGTACCAACGGCACCCTAGACCTGCCGATATCGAATCCCGTGATCCTCTTCCACGAGCTGTCACACGCGTTCAGGATCGCCACCAATGC
>JBPCKH010000125.1:0-2811 GCA_051004475.1 Candidatus Limnocylindria bacterium
CGCATGAACCGAACGAGATCCGCGCATGGCTCGTAGATCCGTCGCGTCACGCGTCCCACCATCCGAACGCACGCATCCGCGTCGACGACGCGATGGCTGTGGCGCCCGGCGTCTTCGCCATCGGCGACGTGGTGAGCGCGCCGGACGGTTATCGGCTGCCGCCCGCGCTGCGCTCGATCCAGGAGACATCTCGAGGAGTGGCGGACAACGTTGTACGAGCACTGCGGGGCGAAGAACCGCTGCCGGTCCTCAAGCCGGGGACGCCAGACATCATGGGCCCCGAACTGGCCGGCACGGCGATGCTCGTCCGCGACGGCCGCCTCGTCATGCGAGGCCGGCTGCCCCTGTTCATTCGCTCGCTCGGCGAGCGCCGCTACCTCCGGTCGCGGGACGCCATTCGAACGACCTAGGAGGCTCGGGCCAGGGCACGCTCCGCCTGGGCCAGGTGGAATCGGTCGTGGCCGGCAATCATGGCGAACAGCAGCCCGTAGCTTTCCGGCCCGCGCTCGGCGTGCACGCCGAAGCGGTCACGGTCCTCGACCGGCGTCCGCGCCCAGAGCGTCAGGCTCGCCTGACGCAGGGGCTCGAACAGCCCAAGCAGTTCCTCGGCATTCTCTACCGGGACATGCAGGCGATCGACCCACCGATCTTGGTCGAATCCGATCAGCGGCGGCTCATCGTGGGCGAGGATCCAGCGATAGCGGGCCGCGGCGACGAGCTCGGCGTCGACGATGTGCGCGATGCACTCGAGCACCGACCATTCCCCTTCCTCCGGTCGCGCCGCGGCGGCTGCCCCTGCCCGGGCAACCAGGTCGCGCACAAGCCCGAGCGTGTCGGCCTGTGCCTTGGCCGGGTCATCGTCGCCCACCAGGCCGATCAGGTAGTCCTGGTAAGCCTTCGGTTCGCTGACCGAGTCCGGGCTGTGCATCGGCTCTCCCTCAATTCGTGCCCGAGATCGGCGCAGCGTAGCACCCTGAGGCGGTCGACCACTTCCGGCCTATTGGGGCCAGGGGGCACCACCCGATCAGTAGCCAAGGACCGAGGCACCCTGCCTCTCGAAGTCGGGGCGCTTGCGGGTCACGATGGTCGCGCCCAAGCCGGCAGCCGCCGCAGCGATCAGGGCATCACCCAGCCCAAGCTTGCCGCCGAACCGATGCCGTCGCAGGCGGGCATCAGCTGCCAGGCGCGCTGCGGCCGGATCGGTCGCCACGTAGTCGAGCGGCTCGAGAAGCCGTGAGACGACCGCGAGGTGCTCATCCGAGCCGCCCGAAAGCGCCTCACAGACGACCACGTCGCAGGTGAACAGCTCCGCGCCATCCTCGTAGAGCTTGTGCAACAACGCCATGGCCGGCCCGTACCCATGCGCGTGGTCGATGATGAGTGTCGTATCGAGTAGGTAGCGCATCGGCTACTCGGTCTCTTCGGCACGCAGCTCGTCGACCCAGCGCGCCACTTCGTCCGGGCTCATCCAGCCCGGCTTGCCGACCATGGCGCCGGCGGTCTCCCGGATGGCGGCACCGAGGGCGTCGCGCCGCACGCGTTGTGCCACCGCCTCGGCGACGTATCGGCTGCGCCCGCGGGGCCCGGCAAACCGATCCACCTTCTTCAGCAGCGCCGCCGGCAGCGTCACATTGGTTCGCGCAAGCTGGGCACGATTGTAGTGTGTCATGTCGTGTGCAATGTTATCACACTCACCGCGAGGCGGCGGAGCTCATCCTGCACCGGTGCGGGCACGATATCCCGACCGCTGACGAGTGCGCTGATCGCAAGCTTTCGCTCACCCATCTGTCCGGCCTTCCCGATGACCCGCAGCGCGAAGCGACAGAGTTTCGGATCGGTGAGCCAGCAGCCCGGACGTCCGGCGCTGGTACGGTCGCCGTCCCTCCTGCGGCGCATTGTGCCCGATGCGTGCAAAGGTGATTCGGCCGAGGGGGCGGATCGGCGCGTCACTGTGGACATTCCGCACCGATCCGCATCGGCCAGGAGACCATCGTGAACGGCGCTTGCGACAGCTCACGCGTCGCGTTGCCGCCGTTGTCAGCGGTTATAGCGTTAGTGATATATCCGGTGACAGCCCCCGAAACCGCGCCGCAGTGAACCCGACCGGGCCGGATCGGCGCGCCCCTTGCTGGTCGGCGGTCCAGACGAGTCGCGCCAATCTCGTACCCCGTCTCGTCTGTCGACCTCGCGCGGATGATGCACGATTGGTCCATGACGACGCGAGAGGAACGTTCGGCCATGCCGGCATGCCATGGCCCGCTGCCGCGGGTGCGTATCGATGATTGACCGGGTTCGCGGAGCGATCTACGGCCACCTGGTGGGTGATGCGCTCGGCGTCCCGTACGAGTTCACCCACCACATCGAGACCGTCGAGTGGCGCGGCCACGGCACCTACAACCAGCCTGCGGGCACCTGGAGCGACGACGGCGCTCTCATGCTGGCGCTTCTGGACTCGCTACTCGACGTCGACTTTGACACTGCCGATCAGGCGCGTCGCTTCCTCGACTGGCGCGACCACAAGAAGTACACGCCTGACCGGGACGGACCCTTCGACATCGGCGGCGCAACCTCACAGGGCTTGGCACGTGTCGCGGCGGGCACCCCCGCCGAGGAGGCCGGCGATGACCCCGGCGCGCTCGGCAATGGGTCGCTCATGCGCATCCTGCCGCTCGCCCTGGTCGACCCGAGCGCCTCGACATCCGGGCTGGTGGATCGCGCGCATCGGTCGAGTCGCATCACGCATGGCGCTCCGGCGTGCCTGGTTGTCTGCGCCCTCTACGTGCTTGTCGCGCGTGAGCTGCTGGCCGGGGA
>JBPCKH010000126.1:0-5845 GCA_051004475.1 Candidatus Limnocylindria bacterium
ACAGGACCGATGCCGACGCCGGTTCGTGAGCCGCTGCGACGCGTCGGGCCGCCACCGTCCGGCGAGCAGCCGGCGCTCTTGATCGAGCGTGCCACGAAGAAGTTCGTGATCGGTCGCAAGAAGAAGAGCGTCATCGCCGTCAACGAGGTGACGATGTCGATCCGGCGCGGCGAAATCTACGGGATCCTCGGTGCGAATGGGTCAGGCAAGAGCACGCTCATCCGGCTGATCAGCACGCTGCTGACGCTGGACGGCGGCCGCGTCGAGGTGTTCGGCAACGACGTCGAGCGCGACGAGATGAAGGTCAAGCAGCTCATCAACCGGGTGAGCGTCGACGCGGCCTTCTTCAAGAAGCTGTCCCCGCACGAGAACCTCGCCTACGCGGCGCGGCTCTACGGCCTGGACGCGAAGAAGGCACGCGCCGAGGCGATCGTGATCCTCGCCCGCCTCGGCATCGGCGAGAAGCGCCTGAGCAGGCCGCTCGAGCAGATGAGCCGTGGGATGCAGCAGAAGGTCGCGATCGCGCGGGCGCTGTTGACGAGCCCGACCGTGCTGCTGCTGGACGAGCCGACGACGGGTCTCGACCCGCGGTCGAAGCTCGACGTACAGACCTTCATCGAGGAGGTGCGCGATACGCACGACGCCACGATTGTGCTGACCACGCACGACCTCGACGAGGCGGAGCGGCTGTGTGACCGAATCGCGCTCATCAACGACGGCCGGATGGTGGCCGAGGGAACGCCGGCGGAGCTGATGGCCATGGTGGCCAGGGACTACGCCAAGGCGCCGACTCTGGAGAGCGTGTTCATGACGTTCACCGGCAGAAGCCTCGACGACGATCACGACGACAAGAGCGAAGACGACGACGAACGATGACGAGAGGAGGTGATTTCCGTGCAGAGCAACCTGGACCTGAACGTCGTGCTCAGCCACATCGAGGAGCGTCACGCGCGACTGCGCCGCACGAACCTCCTGGTGAATGAGCCACGTGCGCCGCGCCGCATCGTGCGGCGCTGGATCGGACGGCAGCTGGTGCGCTTCGGCACCCGGTTGGCGAATGAGCCGACGATGCGACAGGCCCGAGCCCGCTAGCGGCCGGGCCGGTCCATTCAAGAAGAAAGAGACAAACCGATGTCGATGGCAACGCGCGAGCTGCGGGCGAGCTTCGCCTTCGTCGAACGCAACTTCAACCTGACCAAACGCTACTGGGGCTGGGAGGTCGCCTGGCTGGTCTATTCGCTGGCCGCTGCCCTGTCGGTCGCCTTCATCGGCGTCGCGCAGGACGATCCGGGGTTGCTCCAGGTGCTCGTGATCGGCACGATCTTCTGGAACTTCCTGTCGATTGTGTTCGGATTTATCGGCGAGACGGTGACGTGGGAGCGATGGGAGGGGACGCTCGAGTACACCTTCATGGCGCCCGTCCGGCGCTATACACAGCTGGTTGGCTCGACACTGTTCGCGGTGACCTATGCGCTGATTCAGATGGTGATCATCCTCGTGGTGATGCTCGTCTTCTTCGATCTCGAGTTCACCGGCGGCAATTTCGTGACGGCCGGGGTCTTTATCCTGCTCGGTTCGCTCAGCTTCGTGGGCGTCGGCATGATGGCGGCCATCCTGCCGCTGCTGTACGTGGAGCGCGGCGACCAGATGGTCTTCCTCATTCAGTCGGTGATCCTGTTGTTCAGTGGCGTGTACTACACCACCGACAAGCTGCCCGAGTGGATGCAGTTCGTATCGCAGTTCAGCCCCGGCACCTACGGGCTCGACGGGATCCGCGCGGGCCTGATCCGCGGCATGCCGGTCACCGAGCTGTTCCACGACGTGTGGCCCCTGTTGATCATGGGTGTGGTGCTTATTCCGCTGGGCGTCTACGTGTTCGGGATCGCCGAGCGCTATGCCAAGCGCACCGGAAAGCTTAAGCGAGTCGGATGATGCAAGCCAGATCGCAACGAAACCACGGAGGCATGGTCATGACACAGACCGATGCGGCCGCTCCGGCGGCCGAACCTCACGACCTCATCGTGCGGCCCTATGCCGGCGAGACTGACCTGTCCGAGATCGTGCGCATCACCAACGCCGATCTCGCGCATGACGGCGTTCGTGAGCGCGTCACGCTCGACGACCTGGCGGCCAGGTTCCGCCACGCATCCGACTCGTTCGACGCGGCTCGAGACGTGCTCATGGCCGAGGCCGATGGGCGCATGGTGGGCACCGTCCGCGTGGACTGGGTAGATGGCAGCGACGGCACGCGCGAGCACCGTTCGAGCGGCGCGGTCGATCCTGAGTATCGGCGGCGGGGGATCGGGCGCTGCCTCCTCGCGGCCGCCCAGGACCTGATCCGCAGCAACGATTCGCATCACGCGACCGAGCGTCCTCGAGTGGTCGGCATGTTCGTCGACGATCGTCAGATTGGCCGACGTGCGCTTGCCCATGGCGACGGGTACGAGCAGATTCGCTGGTTCTTCGAGATGGAGCGCGCCGGCATCGATGTCGACAGGCCCGACCTGCTGTCGCTGCCGGCCGGCATGGAGGTGCGCCGGACGACGGACGATCAGGCGCGAGCCATCTGGAACGCGGACCACGAGGCATTCCGGGATCACTGGGGCGGATGGGATACGTCGGACGCGAGCTTCCTGCGCTGGGTCGAATCGTCCGAGTATCAGCCCGACCTGGCGGTGGTCGCCTGGGACGGTGCCGAGATCGCCGGCGCGGTCCTCAACACTATCTACACCGAGGAGAACGAGGAGCTGGGGCTGCGTCGCGGATGGCTGGAGAGCGTCTTCACGCGGCGCGCGTGGCGCGGTCGCGGACTGGCGCGAGCGCTCATCGCGCGCAGCGTTCATCTGCTGTCGGAGCGCGGCATGGATACCGCGGCGCTCGGTGTCGACGCGGACAATCCGTCTGGCGCCCTTGGCCTGTACGAATCATGCGGATTCGTCGTGAGCGAGCGTGCGTCGGCGTGGCGAAAGCCGCTGAAGGAGGTGTCATGACAATGGTGGCCATGCCGGGACTCGCGTTCCGATCGTACGGCGGTGAGGACGACCTCGCTGACTTCGTGCGCATCGTGAACGCCGAGAGCGAGGCCGACAGCGTGTCTGAGCGCGACTCCATCGATGGTATGCGGGCGCACCTGGGAAGTCCGTCCGACCAGTTCGATCCCGCGCGCGATGTCATCGTGGCCGCCCTGGATGGACGGGTCGTCGCCTGGGCGAGTCAGGATTGGGTCGATACCCGCGACGGCGAGCTGCGGGTGCACCAGCTGTGGGGCGCGGTGGATCCGGCGTATCGTCGCCGCGGGATCGGCACCGCGCTCCTCGCCGAGAATGAGCGCCGGGCCCGAACGCTGGCGGCGTCCCAGGACGTGGACCGCGCGACGGTCTTCGGCGCGTGGGCCGGCGATGGGCGCCCGGGAGCCACCCTGTTGGATCGGGCCGGCTACTCGGTCGTCCGATGGTTCTTCGACATGGTGCGGCCGACGCTGGACGAGCTGCCGGAGGTGGCGCTGCCACCTGGATTCGAGCTGAGCGCGGCGCAGCCGGACCAGTATCCGGCGATCTGGCGTGCCAACCGGGAGGCATTCCGCGATCACTGGGGCGGATCGGACGAGTCCGAGGCAGCCATGCATCGCTTCCTTGATGCGCCCGACACGGTTCCGTCGATCTGGCTGATCGCCTGGGATGGCGATCAGATCGCTGGCGGCGTCATCAACAGCATTCACCCCGAGGAGAACGAGGCGCTCGGCATTCGGCGCGGCTGGCTCGGCTCGGTGTTCACGAGGCGCGCGTGGCGGCGGCGCGGGCTGGCACGGGCGCTCATCGCGCGTTCGCTGGTCGCGCTTCGCGAGCGCGGCATGACAAGCGCCGCATTGGGCGTCGACGCCGATAACCCGAGTGGGGCGCTCGGCCTCTACGTAGAGGCAGGCTTTGCGATCGATGATCGGTTCACCGTCTGGCGCAAGCCGATGGAAGGAGGTCCATCCACATGACCGCGATCAAACCGGCCAACGCGCCAGCCGTCCCCGGCCTGCGTTTCCGCCCCTACCGCGGGGAGGAGGACCTGCCCGCCATGCTCCGTGTCTATACGGCCGCGCATGCGACGGATGGGATCGAAGAGGTCACCAACCTGGAGCAGCTGACGCTCAACTACGCGACCCTCGTGAACTGCGACCCCGCCCGCGACATCTTGCTCGCCGAGTTTGACGGCACGGTGGTGGCGTATTCGCGCGTCTTCTGGACCGATCTCGTGGAGGGTGGCCGTTCCTACGAGAACTTCGGCTTCGTCCATCCGGAATGGCGGCGCCGGGGAATCGGCAGTGCGATGCATCACCGCAATGAAGACCGGCTGCGGGAGATCGCGTCGGAGCACGTCGGGGTTGCGCCGAAGTGGTTTGGTTCCGAGGGTCCCGACACGGATGCCGGTAACGTCGCACTCCTGCTCGGCAACGGCTACGGCGCGATCCGATTCTTCTTCGAGATGGTGGCACCCACCCTTGCGGACGTGGTGCCGTCGCCGATGCCGGAGGGGATCGAACAGCGTCCAGTGACGCGCGACGAGTACCGCACCATCTGGATCGGCGCCGCGGAGGCCTTTCGCGATCATTGGGGTGAGACGGAGTGGGTCGAGGCGGATTGGGAGCGCTTCATCGCGGATCCCGACAACCAGGATCCTCAGCTCTGGCGGATCGGCTGGGATGGTGACGAGGTCGCAGGCGTGGTCATCACGACCGTGCCGGCCGAGGAGAACGAGGAACATGGCCGCGCACGCGTGTACGTCGCCTCCGTGGCGGTGCGCCGACCGTGGCGTCGTCGCGGCCTGGCCCGTTCGCTGCTCTCCGCCTCGCTCGCGGCCGCCCGCGAGTCCGGCTTCACATCGGCCAGCCTGGGCGTCGACACGGACAGCCCGACCGGCGCAAACAGCCTCTACGAATCGCTCGGCTTCGCTCCGGAGAAGACGTTCACCTCGTACCGCAAGCCCCTGTAGCATCGCCGATGTCATCCGAGCTGCGGGCGGAGGCGATCCCGGCATCGGGCTCATTGTTCGGTGTGTGCTGGGGATCGTCGCGGTTCCTAGCGGTTCAGATTCACATGCCATGAGCGTTGCGCGCCGTGCGTGGCCTCGGAAGCGTCCAGATTCACACCGGGCGTGATTCCGAACGCTCGAGAACGGGATTCGGGTGCGTACTGGTCACGTGGTGTGAATCGGGACCGCTCGGCGGGCTATGCGGACCGACTACCCACACTCGGCGGGCTATGCGGACGACTACCCCCGCTCGGCGAGCACGCGGTCGCGGGTCCGGTAGTAGTAGTCGACGATGCGATCCGTGACGCGATCCCAGCTGAATTCGGGGGCGCGGGCGCGTCCGGCGTCGCCCATCTCGTGCCGCAGCTCGGGGTCGCGCGCCAGGGCGTAGAGCGCCGCGGCCAGTGCGCGTGGGTTGCGGGGCTCCACCAGGAGACCCTGAACGTTGCGCTCGACCACGCGCTTGAATCCGTGAATGCCGGAGGCGACGATCGGCACGCCGGCGGCCATCGCCTCCAGCAGCACGATCCCGAACGACTCCTGGCCCGTGTTCGGTGCGCAGTAGATGTCGGCCGACGCGAAATAGCGGACCTTGTCGTCGTCGTTGACGCGGCCGAGGAACTCGACGTCGCGGATGCCGCGCAACCCGACGAATCGCTTGTACTCGCGCAGCTTCGGCCCCGCACCGACGACCAGCAGCCGCGCGTCCACCTTGCGCTTGCGCAATCGGTGATAGGCCTTGAGCAGGTGAATGAAGCCCTTGCGCTCCTCGAGTCGTCCGACGAAGAGGATGTTGAGGGTCCTGCCGTCGCGCAGCTCCTCGTAG
>JBPCKH010000127.1:0-5040 GCA_051004475.1 Candidatus Limnocylindria bacterium
TCGACCTGTTCGGGACGGCAAGATCTGGCCCGGTGGGTGGTGGACGTGCCTATTTAGCGTCGAGATATGCCGTGGAGCGCACATCTTGCGGTCTCGGCACCGGATCGAGACTGAACCCCGTAGATGCGTGCACGTGGTGCACGCCCACGTTGGATGCTGCCCTCAGGGTCGGCCGATCTCGGCCGCGTACCTCGCGCGCAGGCGCAGCGCGAACAGCGTCAGCGCCACCGTGCCGATCATCAGGAGCACCGCCATGGCGATGAGCGCGGGCAGCCGTTGGGCGAATCGAAGTTGCCCGTACAGGAAGACCGGGAAGGTGGGGTCGCCGCCGACCAGAAAGATGGCCAACGCGATCTCGTCGAACGAGACGATGAAGCAGGTCAGCCAGGCCGACAGCAGCGTCGGTGCCATCAGCGGCAACACCACCCGACGCAGCGTACTGGGATAGGTCGCTCCGAGATCCATGGCCGCATCCTCGAGCGCGGGGTCCAGGCCCCCGAGCCGAGATAGCACGATCAGCGTCGCATACGGGATGGCGATCACGGTATGCCCGATGCCAAGCGTCAGCAACGAGCGTGGAACGTCGAGTGCCACGAAGAGCAGGAAGAAGGCCACGCCGAGGACCACGAATGGGACGATCAGCGGCATGCCGGCGAGGGCCAGCAGGGTCCGGCGTCCCGGAAAACGGAACCGAAGGACGGCGAGCGCCACCATGCTGCCAAGCAGAGTCGCCAGGGTGGCTGATGCCACGCCGACGACGAGGCTGTTGCGCGCAGCGTTGAGCATGGCCGTGTTGCCAAGGACGGATGCGTACCAGTCGAGGGTGAGCCCCTCCAGCGGAAACGAGAGCGTCGTGCCGGCATTGAACGAGAAGACGAACAGGACGCCGATGGGGAGGTACAGCAGCACAAGGATGCCGGCATAGAACGGCCGCAGCGGCACGCGCGTCCGTCCGACGCCGATCGCGTGCTGCCGCCGCGATCGCGCGGGCGTTGCCGCAGTCATGCCAACGCCCCGCGGCGGCTGACGAGGCGCAGGCCGACGGCGACGAGGACCAGGGTCAGCGTCAGCATGATCATCGCCATCGCCGAGCCGAGGGGCCAGTTGGCGGAACGGGTAAAGAAGCCCAGGATGATATTGCCGTACATGATCCCGTCGGTGCCGCCGACGAGTGCCGGCGTGACGTACTCGCCGACGGTCGGGATGAATACCATGAAGAAGGTGGCCAGCGCACCGGGCAGGCTGAGCGGCACGGTGACCCGCCAGAAGCGCGCCCATGGGCCGGCGCCGAGATCCGCCGCTGCCTCCAGGTGATTGCGATCGATGCGCTGCATGGCCGCGTAGATCGGAAGCGCGGCGAACGGGATCCAGACGTAGACGAGGGTGATGATCACCGCTGGCCGGCTGTAGAGGAGAAGCTGGATGGGCTCATCGGTCAGGCCAAGGCCGGCAAGAAGTGAGTTGATGCCTCCCTCCGGTCCGAGCATCAGCTTCCAGGCCATCACCCGAAGCAGGAAGCTCACGGCGAAGGGAATGAGCAGGAGCGTCAGGTAGAGCGGTGCGCGTGACCCGGCTCGGAAGGTCAGGAAGTACGCGACGGGGTAGGCAAGCATCGTCGCCAGCCCCGCAATCCCGAGCGCCATGAGGGCCGATATGCCCAGCAGCCGCATGAATGCAGGCGTGCCCAGCACCTCGGCGTAATGGTCGCCCGTCACCACCCATGGATCGGATGGCCCGACGGCTCCTGAGCCTTCCCGAAGGCTGAAGGCCGCGATCATCACGAGTGGCACCACGAAGAAGAGCGCAAGCCACACCAACGGAGGCCCGGCGAGGACTGGCAGGGTTCCTCGTCGCCCCAACATCAGGTCAACCGCGCGCGGCCGGGAGGCGACGCGCTACTCGGCCTGCACCCGCTCCCACATCGCGGTCCACGCCTCCCGCTGCTCCTCGGTGACGAGCGGCGTGAAGTTCGTTGACTCCAGGATGCTCGGATCGTTGATGCCGAACGCCTCGATCAGGATCGGATCTTCGATTGCGGCCATGACGTCGCCATTGGCGCAGCCGTAATAGAAGAGGCTCACGGCGTTGCCGCAGGTGACCTCGGCCAGCTTCATGTCGAGGAACTCGTGTGCCAGCTCGGGGCTCTCACTATCGGCGCTGATGCCGTACAGGCCCACCCATGAGTTGCGCCCCTCCTCTGGATTGGCGTAGGCGACCGGATCACCGGCGGCCAGCGCCGTGGCGTAACAGCCCTGCCAGGCATAGGCCACCCACACGGTGCCATCCTGGACGGCGGGGCAGAGGTCGACGTACTCGCCCGTCCAGTAGAACGCGTTCAGCTCCTTCTGCGCGATCCAGTCGGCCTCCACCTGGGCGAGCTGGTCATCGGTCAGGTTCGTCTCGTCCCATCCGTTGACGTATGACGACACGGCGACCGCGCCGGGGCCGTCGTTCCACATCGATACGTGGCCGGCGTACTCCTCGTTGAAGAGCGCATCCCAGCTCGTCACCTCGTCGACCTCGTCGGTGTTGTAGAGGATCGAGGTGAAGCCCCAGTCCCACGGGACGAAGTACTGCTTGCCGTCAATCTGCCCCAGCTCCTGGTATTCGACCGGGACCTTGTCCCAGTTCGCGAGCTTGCTGGTGTCGATCTCCTGGACGAGGCCCTCGTCCACGTAGAACTGCTGCCAGCCGGTGTAGAAGTGAACGAGATCGGCCTGGCTGCCGCCCTGCATGAGGGCAAGGATGTTGGCGTCGGTGTCGCCGAACTCGAACGAGACCTGGGTGTCGGGATTGGCAGATGCGAAATCGGTCCAGAAGTCCGGCGCCTCGTATCCGCTCCATTCCAGGACCAGAAGCTCGTTCGGTTCAGCGGCTGCGCTGGGCGCGGGAGCCTCGGAGTCGCCTTCGGAGACTGCAACCGATGGGTCGGACGACGCGCCGGTCTGGGCGCCGCAGGCGGCCAGCAGCAGGCCGATGGAGAGGAGCACCGCTGGAATCCGCGGCGCGTACAGGGTTCGCATGGCTCGGTTGCCCTCCTGCTGCGCCCGACGTTGGACGCCTGCCCCCTTAAGTGTCGCTCAAGCCGAGATCGTAGTCGTCGGGATCGAAACGGTCAAGAATTCTGAAGCAACGCTTCAGAACACGCACGGATCAATGACCGATCCGATAGCCGAGCCAGCGGGGAAGCTTTGCCACCGCGCGGACAACCAGGCTCGGGCGGCGACCCTGGTCCTCGGCCTCATCCTTGCGTACCAGTGCCTCGCGGATCATCCGTGCGCCGATGAAGCGGAACGGCTCGGGCGGGAAACGACGCGCGCGCGCTCCGACGATCGGCAGACGCGTGATCGGGTCTGTGCCGCCGTCCACAATGGCCGCCAGGATCCGCCCGGCCAGCCGAGACGGACCGACGCCGTTGCCGGAGTACCCGTGTGCGAAGTGAACGCGACCGCCGTGCCGCGAACCGATCGCCGGGAGCCGATCGGACGAGATGTCGATGGGTCCTCCCCACGCGTCCTCGATACCGACGTCGGCGAGCATCGGGAAGAGGTGGCGGAACCCCGCGGCGGCCCGGGACACGGCGCCCCGATCGTCGGTGAACTTGCCGTTGATCGAGCCGCCGTAGCCTGCCGCCCCGACACCCGCCCCGAAAGCGATGCGCCCATCGCGCGTCGTGCGGAAGTAGTGGATGGTGAAGCGCGAATCGGTGACCGCCTCGCCGCCGGTCCAGCGAATCTCGTCCAGCCGGTCGGGGATCGGCTCGGTGAGGACGATGTAGCTGCCCCACGTCATCAGTCGCGTCCGGAAGCCGGACCATCCCGCGGCCCAGGCGTTCATACCCAGCACGACCTGCGGAGCGCGCACCTGGCCGCCATCGGTCACGAGCCGGACCGGGTCTCCGGGCACCATCTGGCGAACGCGGGTCCCCTCGTGGATCATGACGCCGCGCTCGAGCAGCACGCGACGGAGCCCGCGCGCGAGGAGCGCCGGTTGCACGGTGGCGCCGCTCGGCATCAGGACGCCGCTCCGAAAACGTGGCGAGGCACATCGGGCCTGGACCTCGGCTTCGGACAGCGGCACGTAGGTATCCGCGACGCCGAGCTGGCGACAGGCCGCCACCGCGCGGTCCCAATCGCCATCCTGTGCCGGCGAGGCGCTGGCCTGCAGGTAGCCCGACGGAACGAACCACGCATCGACCCCGTGTCGCTCGCAGAATGCGCCGATCTGGTGCACGGCCTCCTCCGAGGCACGCGCCATCGCCAGCGCCTGCTCCGGACCGTGGAGCTCGATGAGCAGCGGCAACTGATCCCACCAGGCATGCACGAAGCCGCCATTGCGCCCGCTCGGTCCGCCCCCGCAGATGTCCTGCTCGAGCAGGACGATCCGGATGCCCGGCGCGCGCTCGGTGAGGTCGTAGGCGCTCCACATGCCGGTATAGCCGCCGCCCACGATCGCCACATCGCACTCGATCATGGCCCGGAGTGGAGGCATCGGCGAGGGCTGGCCTTCGGCAGCCAGCGCTTCGCGCAGCCACCAGCCGCGTCGGGTTCCCGGCGCAGGGAGACGCGCAGCTTCGGTGTGCTCGGGCATGCGGACTCCTGAAGCGTACCTACAGTTTGGGGATGCTATCGGGACGTGGGCGGCGGCGTCAATGGCGTGTGGCTGAAGCGAGCCTTTAGAATGACGGCATGACCCAGCACGAGCCGATGATCGGCGCAAGTCTGAGAAGCGTCAGGCGACGGCGCGAGCTGACACTCCGCAAGGTCGCCGATTCAGCCGGCGTCACCGAAAGCTTCCTTTCGCAGGTTGAGCGAGACATCGCGAGTCCGTCGATTGCCACGCTGCGCCGGATCGCGGTCGCCCTCGGCACGTCGATCGGCGTCATCCTGGACGAGGCAGGCCCGCACGGCCAGCTCGTGCGTGCCGCCGATAGGCGAGTGGTGCGCTATCCCGGTCTCGCGGCGCGGGACGAATTCCTGACCGATGGCAGCGAGGGCCGCCTCCAGGTCATCATGTCGGTCGTCGAGCCTGGTGGCGGTA
>JBPCKH010000128.1:0-6035 GCA_051004475.1 Candidatus Limnocylindria bacterium
GGCCGAGCAGGGCCTGGACCACCCGCAGGTCGGCTCCTCCCTCCAGCAGATGGGTCGCGAAGCTGTGCCGGAACGTGTGCGGGGTGACGCGCTCATCCACGCCTGACACCCTGGCCCAGCGCTTGACGAGCTGCCAGACTGATTCCCTGCTCATCCGATTGCCACGCCGGCCAACGAACACGGCCGGCGTCGGCTTGCCGGCAGTCCAGCTCTCGCGCGGACCGATGCGGTAGCGATGCAGGCGCTCGCGCGCCTCGTCGCCCATCGGCACGCGACGCTCCTTGTTGCCCTTCCCGATGACGCGCACCTGCTGGCCCTTCAAATCCACACGGTCGGTATCGAGCCCGACGAGCTCGCTGACCCGCAGCCCGCAGGCATACAGCAGTTCGAGGATGGCGCGGTCGCGAATGCCGATCGGATCGTCGGACAGTGGCGCATCGAGGATGCGCTCGACGTCCTCGGGCGCAAGCACATCGGGGAGATAGCTTCCGGTCCGTGGCGCGTCGACCAGTGACGGAATGTCCCTCGTGGCAAGGCCCTCGCGCAGGGCGAACCCATAGAAGCTACGGACCGCCGCAGACTTCCTGGCCTGGGTGCTGCCCCTGGCTCCTGCCTGCTGAAGGCTTCTCACGAAGTCGACGAGCGGCTGCGGATTGTCGCGCCAACGAGTGCCGGCGACCTGAGCGAATTGAGCCAGGTCGTGGCGGTAGGCCTTGATGGTGAGCGGCGCGAGCCCACGCTCCACGCGCAGTTCCATCAGGAACGCGTCGACCGCCGCCTCCAATGCCGGATCCGCTCGTTTCGGGCCCATGGATTCGATCAAGGCCTGCCATCCGTGCATTGTTCATAACGCCCACCGCCGACTGGAACAATGCACGCCAGGCGGGGCATTGCGCGGCGGCCAATTGGCATCTGGCGGCTCGGATTCACGCTCAAGAACCTGGTTACCGTCTGACGCGTACGCATTCAATGCTCGCTTGGGCGGACATTGTTCAAGATCGATCTCTCCCACCCGCATCGCTCCATCAGCCGTCAGCGGCGCGTAACAGCGCCTCCGCCGCCGCGCGCGCCTCATCCCCGGCCCCCACACCGCCCAGCATCGAGGCCAGCTCATCCGCACGCTCGTCGGCGCCGAGGATCCTGGCCTCGGTGGTGGTCCGTCCATCGACTTCGTGCTTGCCGACCACGATATGTGCGTCGGCATGGGCGGCCACCTGGGGCAGGTGCGTGACGCACAGCACCTGGTGGTAGCGGCCAAGCGCCCGCAGCCGCTCTCCCAAGGCCGACGCATTCCGCCCGCCGACACCCGCGTCGATCTCGTCGAACACGAGGAGTGGCGTCTCATCCCCCGCGGCGAGGACGACCTTCAGGGCCAGCGAAAGGCGACTGGCCTCCCCACCCGACGCAATCCGGGCCAGCGGCCGCGGCGGCTCACCGGTATTCGGGGCGAACGTGAACGTCACACGATCGGCGCCGGACGCCCCGATCTCAACCGGATCGAGCTGGACACCGAACGCGCCGGCGCTCAACCCGAGCGGGGGCAGCTCGTCGTTCACCGCGCGCGCCAGCCGATCAGCGGCGGCCAGCCGGACCGTGGTCAAAAACGCAGCTCCCCGCTCGAGCTCGACATGCCGCGAAATCTCCTCGGCACGCAGCCGTTCGCGCGCGCCTTCCTGGTTCTCGAGCGCCTCGAGCTCGGTCGCCGCGGAGGCACCGAAGGCGATCACCACGTCCAGCGACTCGCCGTACTTGCGGCGCAGGTCATACAGCAGGCTCAGCCGCTCCTCGGCGGCCGCTCGATTCGAGGGGTCCAGGTCGACAGCATCGGCAATGACGCTGGCGTCGCGGGCAAGCTCGGCGGCCTCCGCCGCAAGCGCCGAGGCGCGATCCGCCAATGCCGTGAACCGCTGGTCATGCTGTGCGGCGGTAGCGAGGTCACGCTCCGCAGCGCTCAGCGTGTCCCCGGCACCTCCATCGTCGCGCAGCGCTGCAATCGCCTCGGCGGCAGCGCGGGCAATCGTCTCGGCGTGCTGGGCCGCCCGCAGCTGGGCCGCCAGCGAGACATCCTCCCCGGGAAGGGGTGCGGCACCGGAAATCTCATCGACCTGGTGCTGAAGGAGCTCGACCCGGCGAGCCAGCTCGTACGGATCGGTCAACAGCTCCGTCGCAGCCGCCGCGGAGCTGCGCCAGGCGCGATAGTGCTCCCCCACCGCCTGGACGTCCGACGCATGACCACCGAAGCCGTCGAGCAGCGCCAACTGGTGCGCGGGCTCGAGCAAGCGCTGCTGGTCGTGCTGGCCATGAATCTCGCCGAGGCGGGCACCGAGGCCGGCCAGCCCGCCGACCGTGACCGCCCGGTCGTTGACGCGAGCCACCGATCGCCCATCGGCGCCAACCTCGCGCCGGATGATGATGCTTCCCTCTCCGGCTTCGACCACCTCGGCCATCGCGTCATCCACGGGCAGGGTCGCAGCATCAAAGATTGCCTCGACGCGGGCTGCATCGGCTCCGGCGCGAACCTGGTCGGTGGACGCGCGCGCGCCGAGCACCAGTGCCACCGCGTCCACCACCAGGGACTTTCCGGCACCAGTCTCGCCGGTCAGGACCGTGAAGCCGTCGCCCAGCGCCAGGCGCACGGACTCGACCACCGCAAGGTTCTCTACGGTCAGCTCGCGCAGTGCCATCAGTGCAGTGCCATCAATACGGCAGGAGCCCGGCCTTGGTGCGGAGCAGGTCATAAAAGGGTGTGGCGCCGGTGGGCTCCAGGAGCCGCAGCGGCTCGGGCAGGGCGCGCACCTCGACCCGGTCGCCCGGAGCCAGGTCCACATCCCACTGGCCGTCGATGCTCACGATCGCAGAGTCAGATGCCTCGCGCAGCATGAGATGCACCACGTGGTCCTCGCCGGCGACCACGCTGTGCAGCGGGGAGAGGTAGGCGGCCACCGGCGTGATGATCATGTTGCGCAGCCGCGGATCCAGAATCGAGCCACCCGCACTGAAGCTGTAGGCGGTCGAGCCGGTCGGCGTGGCGACCACGACCGCGTCAGCGACATAGGTGGCAAGGTGTGACCCGGAGACCTCGACCTCGAGGCGGATCATGCGCACGCGCCGTCCGCGCGCCACCACCACCTCGTTCAGGCACGCGTGGCGTTCCACCACCTCGCCATCGGCGTGAACGATCGCGGCCTCGATCCTGAAACGATCCTCGATCGTGTAATCGCCTGTCAGCACCTGGTCGAGCGCCTTCTCCAGGCCATCGGTCTCGACCTTCGCAAGGAACCCAACCCGTCCGAGATTGATGCCCAGGGCCGGAACCGCCGTTTCGCCGATGGCGCTGGCACTGCGCAGGAAGGTCCCGTCTCCACCCAGTACGCAGACGAGACCGGTCCCCGAAGCGCAGGCCGTCGCGATGGTTTCCCGATCCTCCGCTCGCGCGTCCCAGGCCTCGATGTCATTTGCGTCGCACCAGGCATGCGCCCGTTGCAGCACGGCACGCGCCTCGGCGTTGTACGGGTTGAAGGCAAAGCCGATGCGATTCAGCTCCATCACGCCTCGTCCGCCGCACTCCGACCCTCAACGGCAAGGGTCAGTGCGTCAATCCGTTCACCGAGCGCCGTGATTTCGCCAGCCAGGTCCTGCGGTCCGATTCGCTCGCGGACGGCGGCGTAAGACCGATCCAGCCCTGCGGCGATGAGGGCGCGCATGAGGCTGGATGGCGAGACGCCGCGCGCCCGGGCCGCATCCTCAACGCGGTCGAGCAGGGCATCGGGCATGCGCAGGCTGACGATCTGGCGCATCGTGTCGGGCGCCGGCTCGTGAGGCGGCGGCTCGACGACCTCGATCCCCTCGAAGCCGATCCCGAGCTGCTCGACGTCGCCACCGGCGCGCGCCACCCTGCGTTTCACGCACGCATCGTAATACGCATGTCCTACGAGCCGTGGATCGCCTCGACGTAGCTCCGTGCGAAGTTCGCCATCTCCTCGTCGGTTCTCTCGGCCACCCGAAGGTCCGCGAGGAATTCAACATTGCCATCGGTTCCGGTAATGGGTGACCGGATCGCCCGATACGCGTGCAGGCCCGCATCCTCCGCTGACGACATGACGCCCGAAAGCACCTCCTCCCAGAGGGCTGGGTCCCTGACCACGCCGCCACGCGGCACGGAATCCCGGGCGGCCTCGAACTGCGGCTTGACGAGCGCGACAACACGGCCTTCCCGGGTGATGAGACCCCGGACCGCCGGGAGCACCTGGCGCAGGCTGATGAAGCTGAGGTCGAGCGTCGCGAGTTCGAGCGGCTCGGGCAGCTCGGTCAGCTCGCGCAGGTTCGTGCGCTCCATGCTCACCACGCGTGGGTCGCGTCTCAGCCGGTCGATGAGCTGAGCCCTGCCGACATCCACCGCGTACACGACTGTCGCGCCACGGCTCAGAAGCACGTCCGTGAAGCCACCGGTCGAAGCCCCTGCGTCCAGGCACGCCAATCCCGCCGGGTCAAGGCCAAAGACATCGAGCGCGTGCTCGAGCTTGACTCCTGCCCGGCTCGCCCAACGCGGCTTCGCCACCATCGAAACCGGTGCGTCCGCGGCCACCAGCTGTCCCGGCTTCAGCCGCCGCGTCCCAGTGAGCTCGACGTCGCCGGCGTGAATCAGCGATTGCGACTCGGTCAGCGACCGCGCAAGGCCGCGATCGATCAGGAGCTGGTCGAGCCGGATGCGCGCCACGCGCTGGATCGTAGACGGTCGCGAACCGGCCTGGAGCATCGACCGCCGCTCAGCCGCGCCAAGTCAACCCGCGAGTCGGTGGTGTGCGCCCAGAGGATCAGATCATCCCCTCGCCGAGGAGTGTGATGTACCTCATTGAGCGGCGCCTCCGGCCGCAGGCAGCACTGCCAAGTGGCCGATGGGCACGGCGCGTCAGCAGATGCGATGCCGGGGAGAGTTGGCGCCGCTCAGCGGCGGCGGCGTCGGATCTCATGAGACGGCGGATACTCTGGAGCGGCGCTTCGGCCGCGAGGCCGACCCGCGCAGGGCGTCACGGACCTGGGCCAGGATGCCCGGCGCATCGATTCGCTGCTGACGACGCAGGTCCTCGACGGAGCCGTGGTGGACGAATCCATCGGCAAGGGCAACCTTGTGAAGCGGCACATGGATGCCCGCGCGATTCAGGGCGTCGAGGACGCCGTCGCCAAAGCCACCCATGGCGGCAGATTCCTCGGCCGTCACCACGAGCCGCTTGCCGGCCGCGTGCTCACCGATCAACGCTTCGTCAAGCGGCTTCGCCCAGCGCGCGTTGATGACGGTGGCCGCCACGCCATCGGCCTCCAGCTCGGAAGCGACTACCAGCAGACGCTGCACGATCGGCCCAAAGCCAACGAGCAGCAGATCGTCGCCAATGCGCAGCACCTCGCCGCGGCCGGGCTCCAGCGCCACGCCCTCACGGTCCGGGACGTCCTCGCCGGCGTCGCGCGGGTAGAGGAGCGCGACCGGCCCGTTGAGGCTGAGCGCCGTGACGACCAGGTCACGCAGCTCCTGCTCGTCCTTCGGTGAGCCGATGGCCAGGTTCGGGAGCGAGCGCATACCCGCCAGCATGAACATGCCCTGGTGCGATGTCCCGTCCTCGCCGACGAGCCCCGATCGGTCCAGGCCGAGAAGGACCGGGAGGTCGTTCTGGCAGACGTCATGGACGAGCCCATCGTAGGCGCGCTGGCTGAAGGTGGAGTACAGGGCGACGACCGGGCGCATGCCGGCCAGGGCCAGCCCGGCGGCCATCGTGACCGCGTGCTGCTCGGCGATGCCGACGTCGTGGAATCGTGCCGGGAAGTGCTCCGCGAAGCGCGACAACCCGGTTCCGGTCGGCATGCCGGCAGTGATCGCGGTGATGCGCGCATCGGTCTCGCCCTGGCGCACGAGCTCCTCGACAAATGTCTGGGTGTACGTCTTCGGCTTGTGCTTCGGCTTGCCCTCCGCGGGCAGCGGCTCCTCGGTCGGGTCGATCAGCAGAAGATCGATGGGCGGCAGGCTGGCGCCATGGAAGCTCATC
>JBPCKH010000129.1:0-2634 GCA_051004475.1 Candidatus Limnocylindria bacterium
GGGAGCGCGCGAGCCCATCGGTTCATGAAATCCAGCATACTTCGTGGCATCCAACTTGCGACCGAATGGTTGCAACGGGCGGCTCCGTTTGCGTTGACCTCGCTTGCGTCGCGCGCCGTCGCCCTCATCGGTTCCCCTGTGGCGCCGTTGCGCGAACCCCTTGGAGAACAACCCTGTGAATACTGTGTCGGGGCGCTTGCCGCCCTGCTGATCGCTGCGGCCGTCACGGTCGCGGCCGCCGCCGTTGTCGTCGCGATGACCGTCATGGATGCGCCACCCGCACAACCGAATCAAATGCCCGGGGACTGGAGCCCACGAACGGAATCCGGCCTCCTGCGCGGAGCTGCCGCCGAGCGCGGCGCGGTCCTGGCCGGAACGCCTGCGCCGACGTCCACGCCGAACGCCACCCCGCAGCCGACCCCGTCCGCCGAAGTCGCCGGCATCGGCAGCAACTACCCGGGAACCGCAGGCTGGATCGGCCAGGCGACCGTGGCCCTGCCGCTTATCTCGGCGGTGCCTACACCGGTGAAGTGAATGGAGTCGTGACCGTCTGCGCGGACCGATGCGTCGAGCTGCCGGTCGTCGACTGGTGTCAGTGCTACTGGGGCACGGATGATCAGCGCGTCGTCGACCTCTCGCACGCGGCCTGGCAGTTGGTGAGCGACGCGCCGCTGGCGGAAGGCATCGTCAAGGTGCGCGTCATCCTGTCGACGTAGGTTGGTGTGCCGGCCGCATTGCGGGTAGTGCTCCCGAGGACGGACCAAACCGCGAGACGGCGATCGTTAAGCCTGTCTGCGATAGCGGCTCGCTGGCCCGCGATGCATCGAGGGTTCCTCGCAGGACCGTTTACTCCGGCGCGATTCCCACGGTGGAGCGCGGCCCGGCGCGCCTGAACCGATCTCATGCGTGCACCTCCTGCGGTGCGGTCCTCGACGGAGCGCGGGAATCGCGCCAGGATCCGTGCTCCGGTGTGACGACCTCGATTCATCGAGCCCGCCTCGCACGACGCAGCGACGACCGGTGAAGAGCCGCTCAGGAGCAGCTCACGGTCACATCGGACGGCTCGGACTCGAGACCGGGGATCGTCTCCGTCAGCTCGGCGCTGGCACTGCCTGCAATCTGCGATGTGACCGTGCTCACCGTTCGCAGCCGTTCGCCATTTTCGCCCAGCGCGACGAGCTGGCACTTCGCGCGTCCGGGCTTGGTCCCCTCGTTGGTCACGGCGTACGTGATGGCGTAGCCGATGGGGTCACCCGGCCCGACGCCCACCACCGCCGCCTCGTATGGTCCGACCCCGCGCAGCGACAGGCTGGCGGCAATCGCCAGGCCGGCGACGGCGAGCACGATCGCCGCGACGACCGTGCCGTGGTATTGCGATGCCGACGGCGTCACCATGCCTGCCCGATTGCAGATCTCGCAGATCGTCTCGTCCGGACCGATCTCGCGGCCGCACTTGATGCAGTTGCGCGGCTCGTCGACGCGTGGGGCCGTCACGTCCGTTTGGACTCGGGCAGGCGCTCACCGGCATTGATCGGCACCTGCAACCAGTTCTCCTGGGGTGCCAGCGGGCAGGACCAGATCGGGTTGTACACGCACGACGGGTGGTACGCGTAATTGAAATCGAGGTTCAGCTCATCACCGTCGATACCGAGATCGGCGCCCTTGGCCGAATCCCACAGGTAGCGCCCGCCGCCATACGTCTCGCGACCACTCGTTGCATCGCGGAACGGGATGAAGATCCCACCGCTGTACTCGTTCAGCCAGAAGACACTGAGGCGGCACGATGTGCCATCGACGGCGAAGTGCACCCAACCGATGCGGCCCATCGGGATCTGCGAACCATCGCCGGAGCGGGGGATATCGAGCGCCGGGGCATCTGCATCGGCCTCGAAGCGAGCCCGCAACGCGAGGGCTGGATCGTGCCGGAAGTAGGCCAGCCCCCGAAAATCATGCCGTTCGTCGCGAGGAATGGCCGATGAAGGATGGGAGCCGAAGAGCCGATCGCGGGCAGAGCGAAAGGCGACCGCGCGCATCGGCGCGGCACGAGTGTCGGCGCGCAGCGCTGCGTACAGCTCGGCCACCTGGCGGCGCCAGTCGGCGAGAGCGAGATGATCGGAGGTCGGGTGCGTCATCGGCCCCGTCATCATGCACGAGAAGGGGCGGACCGGCGAACCGGCCCGCCCCTCGGGTTTTCTGGAAGAGCGGCGACCTAAATTAAGCCACTGTCCATCAGCCACTGCTCGGCGACATCGGCCACGTCCTCTTGGTCAACCGCGACCTGGACGCCGAGGCTGGTGAGCGTCTCCGTGTCCATCTCGGCACTCACCGCGTTGAGGATGTCGGCGAAGTCATCGGGCGCCGACTCGAGCCACTCGGTGCTCACGATGGGCGCGATGTTCTCGGACGGCTGCGTTTGCAGGTCGTCCTCGAGCACCACGAAGTTGAAGCGCTCGATGTCCGGCTGCGTGCTGCACAGCTCGGCCACGTCGACGACGCCGTCGTTCAGCGCTTGCGCCACCGGCGCGTCACACGCCGCTTACTCCTCGATCTCGATATCCCCGAACGGGATACCGTACTGCTCGAGCGCGCCCGAACAAAGCTCATTCGTCTCGCATTCCGGGGGGAGTCCCCATA
>JBPCKH010000130.1:0-3023 GCA_051004475.1 Candidatus Limnocylindria bacterium
GCGGTGACGCGGCTCAGCGCGCAGGAGGAGCTCCTCGACGAGGAGGTTGCTCGGCTGCAGGCCATGTTGGCTCCGGCGGAGCTGCACGGGCTGCACATGGAGTACGAAACCAACCTCGAGCGAGCCCTGCGTGGCATCGTCACCGCGGAGCGGGGATGCGCCATCACGCGGCTGCCGCATCGGCCTCCCGATGACGAGGAGCCGTTCATCTATTACAAGCGTGGCCACTCCAACGTGACACACGCCCGGATGAGGATGGCGGAGATCGTCGACGTTCTGCTGATCTGGGAGCCCGGCACGCCGGCCGACGCATCGGTCACGGGCCGGCTCGAGCGCACGCGGGAAGGCTGACTGCGCGCTCAACATCTTGTGGTATGGTGCGCCGTGGTACCACCACTGGTGTAGTTGCAGGGAGGCATACAGAAAGATGCGATGTCCGCGCTGCGAGGCAACCAGCACCCGCGTCATTGACTCGCGCGATCTCGATAGCGGCAGCACCATCCGGCGACGTCGCGAGTGCGAGGCGTGCTCCTATCGGTTCACCACGTACGAGCGAGCCGAGGGTGCGAGGTTGGTGGTCGTCAAGCGTGACGGCAGCCGCCAGGATTTCGATCGCGAGAAGCTGCGCACCGGACTGCTCAAGGCACTCCAGAAGCGTCCGGTCACGCTCGACCGCGTGGAGGCGGCGCTTGACGAGATTGAAAGCCACCTGCGAGCCCGTGGTGATGCCGAACTGCCTTCAACCGAGGTCGGCCGCCTGGCGACAGACGCGTTGCGCGAGCTTGACCAGCTGGCGTACATCCGCTTCGCATCGGTCTATCACGCGTACGACGATATCGAGACTCTTCAGCGCGAGGTGGATCGGCTCATCAAGCAGCGCGCGGGAACGTAAGATCAGCGACGCATGATCCTATCCGACCGCGACATTCGAGCCGAGATCGACGCTGGCCGAATCGCCCTGGACCCCTTTGAGTCCGATGCCGTCCAACCGTCCAGCGTCGACCTCCATCTTGGCAACCGCTTTCGGGTATTTCGCAACAACCGCACGGCGGTGATCGACCCGCGTGAGGATCAGCCGGAGCTGACCGAGCTGGTCGAAATCAACGGCGATGAACCGTTCATCCTGCATCCGGGCGAGTTCGTGTTGGGCGCGACGTTCGAGCGCATCGGTTTGCCGGATGACTTGGTCGCCCGCCTGGAAGGGAAGAGCTCGCTTGGCCGATTGGGGCTTCTGATTCACTCAACCGCCGGGTACGTGGATCCCGGATGGGAAGGGACGCTCACCCTTGAGCTCAGCAATGTCGCGAATCTGCCGATCAAGCTGTACGACGGCATGAAGATCGGCCAGATCAGCTTTCAGCGGCTCTCTTCGCCGGTCGAGATCGGATACGGCGACCAGCGCATCGGCTCGAAGTATCGCGGACAGACCGATCCGACCGCCAGCCGCTATCACGCCGACTTCGAGCGCGGCCGCGTGCACCGATGAGCGAGCCGATCTACGAGATGGGGGAGGCGCGCGCCTACGCGGGGGGCGTGAGCGTGCGCGTCGTTCGGGCCGGCTGGTTCCGTCCCGACGCCGGCGGCTTCTTCGGCGTGGTGCCGCGTCCGCTCTGGAGTCAGATGGTCGAAACCGACGAGCGCGGACGGTTGCTCTGTCGCCTCAACCTGCTGATGATCGATGCCGGTGGGAAGCGGATCCTGGTCGAGACCGGCACGGGCGTGCGCATGACCGAGAAGGATCGCGACACCAAGGGTGTCGAGGGTGGTGACCCGGCCGAGGCGCTGCGCGCGCTGGGGGAGGATCCCGCGTCCATCGACTTCGTCGTCGTCTCCCACCTGCATTACGACCATGCGGGCGGCATGATCGGGCCAGATGGCCATCCGGCGTTTTCGAACGCCCGCTACGTGGTCCAGCGCGACGAGGCGGAGGCGGCCCACGGCGACGAGCTGCGGTTGGCCGGCATCATGGAGGTCGAGCAGCTCGACATGGTGCGGGCCGCCGGCCAGTTGGCCGAGGTGAACGGGGAGGTCGAGCTTGTCCATGGCGTGCGCGTCCTGCGCACCGGCGGGCACACGCGTGGATCGCAGGCCGTGCTCATGGGTGTGGAACGGCCCGGTGGCCGCGCCGGTGACCCGACGGATCGCGCCATCTTCTGGGGCGACCTGATCCCGACGCGCTGGCAGGTCCCGGTGCGATGGACCTCGGCGTACGATGACTACCCGATCGATGCCATCGCTGTTCGCAGTGAGCTCGTGACGCGCGCTGCCGCCGAGGGATGGTGGTGCTACTTCACCCACGACCCCGGCGCCCTGCCGGTTCGGATCGAGGCGACCGAGAGGGGCGGCTTCCGAGCGGCCTCCTGATGCGTTGAGCCGCTTCGCTCCGCCGTCTCGACGACATGCCCGCTGACGGATTTCCGCGCGTTGGCTACAATGCGGAAGCCACGTTCTGCCCGATCGTCATCGTTCGAAAGGACGCATTTCTATGATTTCTCTTCGTGACGCGCTGTGGCGCGGTTCCACGTTTGCTGTCGTATCTGCGCTCGTCGTGCTCATGGCTGCGTGCAGCGGCTCCAGTGATAGCGGTGACGACGGTACCGGCGGCGACACCGGCGGCGGCGTTGTTGCCGTCGCCGATGGCGTTGTCGAGTTGAGCGCCGATAACCTCGAATTCGATGCGAACGTCATCCAGGCCACGGCCGGCGAGGCGTTCACGATCAACTTCACCAACAATGATTCGGCGCCGCACAACGCCGCCGTCTACACCGAAGAGGGTGGCGACGAAATCGTGAAGGGCGAAGTCATCGATGGTGGCGCCAGCTCCGAGGTCCAGGTGGAGGCCCTCGACGTCGGCGAGTACTTCTTCGTCTGCGACATCCATCCCGCCGAGATGACCGGCAGCGTTGAGGTCGAGGGCTGACTCGCTCCAACTTCCCAATTCCCGAACGGGGCGTGCGTCGTGCACGCCTCGTTTCTTTGTCTCTTGATGGGCGAAGCGTCCCAATTCTCGTGTGGTATGCGCC
>JBPCKH010000131.1:0-10074 GCA_051004475.1 Candidatus Limnocylindria bacterium
GTCGTACGGACCGAGGAGCAGGACCAGAGCTGGTGTCATACCGTCGGGTACCTCTCGCCATTGCTCGTTGGCGTCGTGCTCGCCGCCCGGTTGGCACGAACGCGGATCGATGTGCTCGCCATCCGCACACTGCTCGACGTGGCCGGTGACCCGCATGCCGCAGCGTCGATCGCGTCGGCTCTGGCGGGGAGCGATCGCCTGATCATCGCCGGCTCCAACGCCGACTACACTTCTGCGCGCGAGCTGGGGTTGAAGGTCGCTGAGGGCGCTCGGATGCCGGCCATGGCCATCGAGCTCGAGACGGTCATGCACGGGCATCTCGCCGCGGCCACGCGTTGGACCGGCCTCGTTCTCCTGCTCACGCAGCCGGAGCCTCCGTATGGACCGATGTACCAGCGCACCCTGCGCGTCCTTTCCGCCGCGAATGCGCTCGGCGTTCCGGCGGCCGCCATCCTGTCGGCCGAAGTCGCCTCCTCCGTTCCGATCGAAGACACGCCGGCCGGTCGCATCGTCCTGCCGCGCATGGGCCGGGTCGGCGCGATCGCCGGCTCGCTGCTCGGCGGCGCACTTGCGCTTCAGCTCCTGACCGAGCGCCTCGCGCGGGCCCGCGGCGTCAACCCCGACACGCTCGGACGAGAGGACCCGGCGCAGGCCGCGGCTCACAGCTAGCCGAAGCAACCGCCACTTGTGCGCCCCACGGGCGTATCGGCGAATCATCGGCAGTTCTTGCGCCCCGCGGGCAGTCCAGCCACGGACGGGCCGTCCAGCCTGGCCAGGGCTCCCACACCACCGAAATCCGGCCACTCATGCCGTTACGCCCGGCTCACGGCAAGCCGGCCGCTATGCCGGAGCGGCGCGACGCAGCAGATCGAAGAGGCGAACGTAGAAGCGCAGGTTGTGAAGCGTCGCGAGGCGCTCGGCGGACAGGTCCCCCACCTTGAACAGGTGGTGCAGGTAGGCGGCCGAGTGCCGAGAGCATAGGGGGCAGTCACACCCATCCTCGACCGGTCCGTGGTCGATCCGATACTCCGGATCGTGGATGCGCACGGCACGGTAGAAATGATCGCCGGGTGACGGCCGCCGCGCCGCCCAGTCGGACCGGAAGGCGTACAACCGCCCATGTCGTGCGTCACGCGTCGGTAGCGCACAATCAAAGATGGAGTAGCCGAACGAGAACGCATGCACGACGTGATCCGGACGACCGATGCCCAGCGCATGCTTCGGAGCCTCGCCAGGCAGCGACTCCGCGACCCAGCGCAGCGGATCGGCGAGAAGCGAGCCGTCGGCGTCGAGTGGCCAGCCGCCAAAGCCGTATCCATCGAAACCAATGGCGACCATGGCAAGCGCGCACTGACGCCGAAGGACTTCCGACCCTCCTCCCTGCACGACCGCGAAGATGCGCGGCGGATCAACCATGCCGCGCTCCGCGACCTGGCGGTCGAACTCCTCGCGGCAGCGCTTCGCCCAGCGCACCGTCCGCTCGACCGAGCGCTCCTGCTCGGCGATGGGCGCCTCTGCATCGGTGCAGTCATCCAGGCAGACCGCGATGTCGCTGCCGAGCTGAAATTGAAGGCCGATGATCCGCTCCGGAGTCAGGTTCCATTTCTCTCCGGTCGACGGCTCGCGGAAGATGACCTCGTTGTCCCGTATCACCCCGCGGTTGGGGTCCTGGCGAATGAGGCTCCAGACCTGGAACCCGCCCGAGTCGCTCAGGATCGGCCCGTCCCAGCCCATAAACCGATGAATCCCGCCGGCGGCCTGGATGACGCGCGCCCCCGGCCGCCGCAGCAGGTGGAAGGCGTTGGCGACCACGCCTTCGATGCCGATGGTCCGCAGATCCTCGGAGGACACGCCGCGCACGCCGGCTCGGGTCGCATCAGGCAGGAACGTCGGCACCGGCAGCGTGCCTCGACGGCTGACGAGCGGCTCAGCCATCGACGGGGTCCAGCGTCAGCACGAACACAAGTTCATTGCTGATCGATGCTTCCGCCACGGAGCTGACACGCCCGACATCGTCGGCCAGGCGTGCGAGCCGCGTGCGATAGGTGCGCTCCATCCCCTTGCCGCGGCCGGCCAGCGACTGCCTCGGAAAGCTGACCACTGCGTGTCCAGTCTTGAGCACCGACACGAGGCGCGTCGCAGCGCCCGGATTCTGGCGGTCGAGCGTCGTGACAAGCTTGAGCATGAGGGCCACGTCCGCGGCGTCGGTCGGAAGACGCTCGATGATGTCGAGCGTCTCAACCCGGTGCGGCTGGCCGACCAGGTCAAGAAAGGTGGAGGCTGCGGCCAACGGACGGCGATCCACATCGGATGCGAGATAGGTGGCGTCGGGAGCAAGTCCCATCCATGGCAATGTCAGCGGATTGAGTCCGCATCCGAGATCCATCACACGGTTCGGCACGCCGGTCACCGACCAGATGCCGCCATAGAAGGCTTCGAGATGCGCGATCCGTTCGCGGGTCGAGGCATGGCCGCGGAGTGCATGGGTGCAGGCCTGTCTGAACGCCGGGTCTGCGAGGTCGCCCGACCACGCCGCTGCAAGTGCGTCCGGCCGCGACGCACCTCGAAACGCGCCGACCGCCTGGTGCAGGCGACGCTTGACCCGTTTCACGGCATCGTCGGCGTTCCGGGCACGCCGCAACTCTTCCTCGGCCAGGCGGGTCAGGAGCGAGCGATCCACGTCGCGGTAGCGCCATGATTGGAGCACGCGCTCGACGATCTCCGCGATCATCGGTCCCTGATCCGCAGGACGAGCGCGTAGGCATCGCGCTTCGAGAGTCCGTGGCGCTGCATCAGTAGCTCCTGCACCGCGCGTGCGGGCGCATCGGCTTGGAGGAGGAGGGTGGCATCGGCCTCCGCTTCCTCGGTTACGCCCGAGCGTTGGACTGCGCCGCCGATGAGGAGCGTGGTTTCGCCGCGAACCTCGCCCTCGGCGTCGAGCGCCACGCCCAGCTCAGAAAGCGACCCGCGCTGATATCGCTCATGGGGCTTGGTGATGCTGCGCGCCAGGCAGGCGGGCCGATCACCGAGTATCTCGAGCGCGTCGCGGAGCGCGTCGGTCAGGCGCCGGGGTGCCTCGAACGCGATGAGCGTCGCTTCGTCGCTGCGGATGTGCTCAAAGCTTGCGCGCCGGGCACTCGCCGTGCGCGGCAGGAAGCCGATGAACCGAAAGGGGTGCGGCGGTAAGGCGGAGGCAGCCAGGGCCGTCGTCACGGCCGATGCGCCGGGCAGGCTGGTGACCGTCACGCCCGCGTCGATGGCCGCACGGACGAGGCGATACCCGGGATCGCTGATCAGCGGCGTGCCGGCATCGCTGACGAGGGCAACGTCATCTCCGGCTGTCAGCCTCCCGAGAAGCTCACGGGTGCGCGCCTCCTCGTTGTGGTCGTGGTAGCTCACCGAGCGCGTCTCGATGCCGTGATGGCGAGCGAGCGTTGCGAAGTGCCGCGTGTCCTCGGCCGCCACGACCGCCACGGATTGAAGGGCTCCGAGCGCGCGCGGACTGAGATCCTCGGCGTTGCCGATCGGAAGGGCGACGATGAGCAGCGTCCCGCTCACGAGCGGTTCCACACATACACCGAGCTCGGCTCCGGATCGCTCGGCGCCTGCTGCTCGACCAGGAGAATGTGATCCTCCTGCCGGACGATCGCCGAAACGATGAGATTGATGCGTGCCGCCATGGGCCGGAGCGTAGCAGTACCACTGCCGACGCCTGCCCACCGGTGGAGGTTGACGGCCGTTCGGCGCCGCTGAGCGTCGCTAATCCAGCCCCATCGGCGGCAATCTCTCGTCAGCGCGACCGGTTACGGCAACTTGGGCGCGTTTTCCACCGGTCAGCGGCGTTTCGGACTCCTGCAACGCCGATATGGCGCATTCGCGGGCACGCGACCGGGGCGCGTGTGCCCTCGTGCGCAGTTAGCGCCGCTCAGCGGTGGCCGCCCGGCCTGCCGCTCCAGATACCGAGCGATGAGCCAAATTCAGCGCTTGAGGCAAGGGTTGGTCAGCGGCGCACGTGGCGCAAACGGCGATGCTGGGAGATGGTGGACGGGCGACCGGGCGGCTATCAGCATCTTCGCGTGGCATCGTGCAGCACCAAGGCACGTGCTGCCGTGTAGCACGTTCGCACGCCAAGTCGCTGAGCGACCGACCGGGGAGCGGACGACCGCGGCGGGAGCGAACGGGCGCGGGAACGTCGCCCGTCCTCCCAAACTCGCTACGATCAACCATCATGCCCGGCCTGATCGAATGCGTTCCGAACTTCAGCGAGGGGCGACGCGCCGAGATCGTCGATGAGATCGTGAGCGCCATCGGTCAGATCGAGGGAGTCACCGTCCTCGACCACACGCGCGACGAGACACATAACCGCAGTGTGGTCACGTTCGCCGGCAGCGCGGAGCCGGTCGTCAAGGCGGCGACAGCAGCGGTGGGTCGCGCGCTTGAGCTGATCGACATGGAGGTGCACGTCGGTGCCCATCCTCGTATCGGCGCCGTGGATGTCATCCCGTTTGTCCCGCTGGGGACCTCGAAACTTGAGGAGTGCGTGGATCTGGCCAGGAGATTCGGCGAGCAGATCGCGACGCGCTTCCAGGTCCCGGTCTACCTGTACGGCGAGGCGGCGCTCCGCCCCGACCGCCGCAGGCTGGCCGACGTCCGCCGCGGCCAATACGAAGCAATCCGCGACGAGATCGGCACGAACGCGAAGCGCGCCCCCGACTTTGGTCCGCTCAAGATGCATCCACGCGGCGGTGCGGTGGCGGTGGGAGCGCGCAAGCCATTGATCGCATTCAACATCAATCTGCGCACGGATGAGCTGGCGGTCGCCATCAAGATCGCGAACACCATTCGCGAGAGTTCAGGCGGCATGCCGGCCGTGCAGGCGATGGGCGTGCTGCTCGAGAACCCCGGCATGCGACGGATGGCACAGGTCAGCACAAACCTCGTCGACTGGGAGCGAACCGGCATCGCTGCCGTGGTCCGCGAAGTCCGCCGGCTCGCCCGCGAAGCAGGGACCGATATCGACCATTGCGAGCTCATCGGCCTTGCTCCCACCGGCGCGCTCCTCGAGGTGACAGCCGACTCCCTCGGGCTCGCGGACTTCAGCGCCGACCAGGCACTCGAGCTGCGTCTCGCCCGCGACCGATGAGGCTGCGGTGTCCGCAGGCACCGCAGCCTCACGATCTGGCAGAAGGCTTGCAATTCACGACACCGATCATGCCCAACACAATTCCGGCCACCGGCGGCCGGTCACACAAGCTGCTCATGGCGGTGGCGGCCGCCTGGATGATCCTCTCCCTCGCGATCGGCGGAGCCGTCCAGGCGGATGCCGCCAGCGCAAACGCCCGACCCGCACAAGCGGTCGCGGAGATCACGCAGGACTGAGCAGCCGTTAGACTCGGAGCCCCATGAGCCTCCGAGCCGATATCACCCGCTCAATCGCCGATGCGCGCGACCGCGCCATCGCGGCGGGGGCGTTGACCGTTCCCGATGACGTGGCGCTGCCCGCCATTGGTCTTGAGCGGCCTGCAAAGCCGGAGCATGGCGATTGGGCAAGCAACGTCGCCATGCAGCTGGCACCCGTGGCGCGGTCGGCCCCGATGCGAATCGCGGACGCGATCGTCGCGCACCTGGAACAGCCGGAGTTCATCGCTGACGTCTCCGTCGTGGCACCTGGATTCCTGAACCTGCGCCTGGATCCCGGCTGGGTGGCCAGCCAGACAGGACCGATCCTCGAGTCGGGACCATCCTACGGCCGCAACACGGTGGATGCCCCTCGTCGCATCAACGTCGAATTCGTGAGCGCGAATCCGACCGGACCGCTCCATGTTGGAAATGCGCGTGGCGCATTCGTCGGCGACGTCCTCTCGCGGGTCCTGTCCGCTGTCGGCCATCACGTCAAGAGGGAGTACTACTTCAACGACTTCGGGGCGCAGGTCCTCAACCTGGGCCTCTCGGTGCTGGCGCGCCGCAACGGGACGGAACTTCCGGAGGACGGATATCGGGGCGACTACGTGGAAGAGCTCGCCACCGAACTTCCCGACGACGTGGCGGTTCAGGCTGCCGATAAACCAGACGAAGCGGCACGCATCGTCGGCGCGTGGGCGACCGAGCGGGTGCGCAGAGGTATCGAGGCCAGCCTTGCCCGATTGGGCGTCCAGTTCGACGTCTGGAAGGAGGAGAGCTCACTCCACGACGATGAATGGGTCGAGCGCGCGGTCCAGAAGCTCCGCGACAGCGGCCATGTCTACGCTGCGGATGGCGCAACCTGGTTTCGCTCCACCGATTTCGGGGATGATAAGGACCGCGTGGTGTATCGGTCCAATGGCCTGCCCACCTACTTCGCGTCCGATGTCGGCTACGTCACCGAAAAGCTGAGCCGTGGATTCGAAGAGCTCATCTACATCTGGGGCGCCGATCATCATGGGACGGTCGCACGGGTGCGAAACGCGGCTGAGGCGATGGGCTACGACCGCGAGGCGGTCCGCATGCTGCTGATCGCATGGGTCCGGTTCGTCCGGGACGGCGTCGACATCCCGATGAGCAAACGTTCCGGCGAGTTCATCACGCTCGACGATGTCCTCAACGAGGTCGGTGTGGACGCCGCACGCTGGTACTTCAGCTCGCGCGCCTACACGACCGGTATCGACTTCGACCTGGAGCAGGCCAAGAAGCAGACCAACGAGAATCCCGTCTATTACGTGCAGTATGCCCACGCGCGGGCATCGTCAATCCTGCGCAATGCCGCCGAATCGGGCGCAGCCCCCGATTCGTCACAGACCGCAGAGCTGCTTCGGCATCCGTCCGAACAGCGGCTTCTGCACCACCTCCTGGAGTTCCCCGATGCGGTTGCGAACGCCGCCGAGCGGCGCGAAACGCACGAGGTCCCGCGCTACTGCTACGAGCTGGCGAGCGCCTTCTCCGCGTTCTACCGCGACTGCAAGGTCCTCACCGAGGACGCTGCACTCTCCGCTGCACGTCTGGCACTGGTTGACACCACGCGCTCGGTGCTTGCCAACGGCCTCGACCTCCTCGGGATCTCCGCCCCCGACTCCATGTGAGCGGCGTCAGTCGGCCGCATCTACCGTCAGCGTCAGAAGCGCCTCCGACGAGGCATGGGCGACCAGTGTCTCTCCGTTCGGCAGTTCGGTGACCGACGCGGGGAAGTCCAGGCCACCCACCACGGTCTGGTAGGCCGCAAGGAACTCGTCGGCGTCGTCGGTCGAGTCCCAGGCCAGGCGCCAGGCGACGGCGAACGCGTCATCCGGACCCGTCGCGATCACCGCGCGGTCGCCGCCCCAGCCATCGCTCGCCTCCGTGGCATCGGGAAGCGAAACACCCAGGTACTCGAGCAGGATGTTGATGGTTGCCCGCCCGATCGGCGTTGCGTCGACCTCCCTCCAGCCCTCGCCGAGCGCCGCGGCCAGGTCCGGCACCTCCACCGCGACGGGTGCCTCGCGCGATTCCCACTTGTCGATGTCGATGATCTGCTCGGTCGAGTCGGGCGGCTCGTTCCACGCCGCGTCGACCGCGGTGAAGTCGGGATTGGTCGGATCGCCGCCGGCCAGTGCGGTCGTCCAGTTCAGGCCGGCCTCGTAGGGGAACGCCAGTTGGGCGACCATCCAGGACGGAATCCCACTTGTGTCCGGGATTTCGGCGCTCTCGAAATACTCGAGGATCTCGCCCTGGCTGAGATGCTGCAGCATCCACGACAACATGGTCACCGTGGCATCGCCCTCGATGAGCGCGGTGCGAGCAAGACCGCGATCGTCCTCGCCGACCGCATCGGTCTCCAACGAGTCGAGCCCAAACGCCGCGTCCTGGAGGGCGTGGGTGTACTCGTGGGCGTAGGTGATGCGCGCTTCGACATCGAGCCCCGCGTCGGACACGACGACCATGCGCTTGTCGATCTTGTCGTAGAAGCCGAGCACGGAGTCACCGAGCAGCTCGAGCTGGAGGTCGGCGACGTCCTGGTCCGGCTCCAGCAGACCCAGCGCCCGCAATGTGATGTTGTCCGCCTCGCGGTCCTCGGGCGGATATTGTTCATCGAACAGGGCGACGAGCTCATCGGCGAGCTGCTCCCGGGTGATGATCTCCGCCGGACCGATGTCGGCCGCGTTGAGGCCGCGAATCGCCACCACCTGTCCCTCGATCTCCTCAAGGATTGCCTGCGAATCGGCCTCGCTTGAGACCGATGCATCCGGGCTGGCACTGATCTCGACCGACGGCGCAAGGCTTGGGCTGGCCGCCGACGACGCCGACGGCTCTGACGTCGGCGTGTCAACGGGACCGATCCCGATCTCCGCGCCCCCGGCGCGCAGGCCAAGGACCGCGACCGCGGAGACGACGAGGATGGCGACGAGAACCAGGACGAGTCGGTGGGCAGCGGACAGCGGCGTCATTCTACGCAGCCCATCGGGCAGACCCGTCGAAGGTTCAGGTTTCTTAAGGTGCGGCAAGCCAACCGTTTAGAAGCGACTCCTAGTATTCACGTTGCGAGTTGGAGATCCACAGGATTTCTACCTCCACCCTCCCTCCTTCGAGCCCCGGTGTCATTGGGCGGGCACCGGGGCTCGTGTCGTGTCCGCGCCGTGCGGGCATGAAAGCCGGAGTTGCACGAGGCGCCGCCGATGACGAACGGGCCGCGGCTCGCGCCTCCGTCGTTGCATCCGGTACCATGCCCTGACCAATGGAAATCACCTGGTACGGGCGTGCCTGCTTTCGACTGAAGGGCAAGGACGCTACCGTCATCACCGATCCCTGCCCACCGTCCACCGGCTTCGTGGCCGGCAAGCACGACGTGGAGCTGCTGACCATCAGCCATGCCCATCCGGATCACAGCTATACGCGCTCCATCACCGCGGGCCTGACCCTGACACGACCCGGCGAGTACGAGTTCAGCGACCTGCTGGTCACAGGTATCCGCACCTTCCACGATGGCGAGGCGGGCGGCTCACGCGGCGAGAACATGGTCTTCGCCGTCGAGGTCGATGGCGTGCATGTCTGCCACCTCGGCGACCTCGGCCACCTCCTGACCGATGAGCAGCTCACCGAGCTCGGACCGGTCGACGTGCTCCTAGTTCCCGTTGGCGGCGAGACGACCCTCACGCCGTCCGAAGCCGCGGAGGTTGTCGCGCAGATCGGTCCCAAGATTGTGATTCCCATGCACTTTGCCGTCGACGGAGCGTCGAACGACCTCGATGGCCCGGACAAGTTCCTCCACGAGATGGCCGCCGAGCCGATCCGCCAGCCGAAGGCGCAGATCACCATCAGCTCACTCCCCGAGGAGACCCAGGTCGTCCTGCTCGAGCCCCGCGGCCGCACCAGCTAGTCCCATTCGGGCGGTCGGCGGCGCCTCATGCGCGGCCTCGGTGCTTCCTCGCAACACGTCCTGCGACGGTGGTACGTCCCTGCACCTCACCGCTGTTCACCGTTCCTCTCCCAAGCCCCGAACGCAGAGGCAGGCGAGTCCTAGTAGGACCATGACCTTTGCCCTACGCTGCGACTCCAGCCACTCAGGGCTGGTTCATTCATCCCCGGCCCCGTCATCTTCGGGACCGATCAAGCGGCTTCTCCGAAAGGGAAATTATGAGCGTCACCGGTAGAGGACAAACTTCTCCCCGCACCAGCTTCCTGGTGCTCTTCTCACTTCTCGCACTCCTGCTCTCGGCCATGGCGCTCATCCAGCCCCTGGTGTCTTCGGTTCAGGCGAGCGACGTCGATCCCACGCATGTTCCCGGAAACGAGAACAAGACCTGCGGCACACTCGTCGCGGGCCTCGGCTATGAGTTCAAGATCGACCCCTTCCCGGCCTACGATGACAACGGCGACGAAGCCGACAACGTGCACGTCTACGACGACCCTGACAGCGCACTCGTCGTGACCGTCACCGTCAGCGAAGACGGCTCCTTCGACTTCGAGACAAACCTCGCCGTCAACGCAGTCTTTGTCAAGGGCGGCAACGACGGGGGCAACCTGTACATCTACGCGCCGCCGACCACGTCGGACGACGGACTTGACACGCCGACGAGCCAGGGCATCAGCCATGTGTCGTTCTGCTTCAATGAGGCGCCCGTAGCC
>JBPCKH010000132.1:0-3534 GCA_051004475.1 Candidatus Limnocylindria bacterium
ATCTTCGGCGGAGACGGCCACAATCACTGGCACGTCCGCGACCTGGCGACATACGAGCTTCAGAACACCGCAGCCACCATCAAGCGCACCGGTGAGAAGCGCGGCTTCTGCTTCTTCGACAATGAAGAATTCGACTTGACCAAGCCCGATGCTCCGCAATGGCCGCAGTATGCCGTGGAGGATTGCGGAAAGCTAGCGGATACCTCGATCACCATGGGACTCTCCATTGGCTGGGGCGATCGGTACGCATACACCCTGCCCGACCAGTACATCAACATCACCGGCCTGCCATCGGGCGAGTACACCCTCACCGCCACGGCCGACGACCAGGGCTTCCTGCGCGAGCGATGCGAGGCCAACAACAGTACAACCGCGGTCCTGCGCATCACCGGCAGCACGGTCGATGTCGTCAGCTCGAGTGGACCATCGGTCGCATGTGGCGAACCACCTCCATCGCCGACTCCCACTCCGCCGACACCGTCTCCATCGCCGTCTCCGTCTCCGACGCGAAGCCCGTCGCCAACGGCAACTCCGTCGCCGACACCCACTCCGCCGCCAACGGCAACTCCGTCGCCGACACCCACTCCGTTCACGGACATTGGCGCGTCACAGTTCCAACCTGAAATCTCGTGGGCGTACGAGACCGGCATCACGGTTGGCTGCTCCCCAACCAGGTTCTGCCCGTTATCCCCGGTGACTCGTGAGCAGATGGCGTCCTTCCTCGTGCGGGCACTGGACCTGCCACCGACCCAAGAGGACTTCTTCACCGATGACGAATCGTCCGGTCACGAGGCAGACATCAATCGGCTGGCCGCTGCGGGCATCACCGGCGGTTGCGCAAGCGGAACGTTCTGCCCTCGGGCCGAGGTCACGCGCGAGCAGATGGCTTCGTTCCTGGCGCGGGGGTTCAACCTGCCCGGTAGCACGTTCGACTACTTCACGGATGACGACTCGTCCATCCACGAAGGTGACATCAACCGCCTCGCGAGATCCGGCATCACGGGCGGGTGTGCCACGCGGCAGTTCTGCCCGACAGCCTCGGTCACTCGTGAGCAGATGGCGGCGTTCCTGTTCAGGGCGATGACCTGAGCTGAGGCCGCCATCCACTGGCGTCGACCGGACGGCGCCTGTGTCAGTCGCGGCGGCCGCTCATCGCGCGCAGCACCAGGATGACGAGCACGGACCCGAGCGTGGCGATCACGAGTGCCCCGAGCCACCCGGATGCCTCGTTCTGGTTCAACACGTTGACCCAAAGGAAGCCGCCGATCAGGCCGCCGATGATGCCGATCGTCATCGTCCCGAGGCAGCCGTAGCGCTGCCTGCCCGGAACGAACGCGCCCGCGATGGCGCCCGCCAACAGACCGATGATGATCCACCCAAAGATACCGAGCTCAGGCATGAGTCCTCCTTCGTTGTCGCGGGCGAGTCAGCACCCCCTGTCCCGCGTGACCGATATCTCGATCGAACTTCACTGTTAGGGGCGGCGAAGGGCCATTCTCGCGATCTATCGAGCACCCGTGGGCGTAAAAGCGCGCAGTGGTGTGCGGTTCATGCGCAACGGTGCCCGATGCATCGAGCATTTGCAGCGCGCCGCTGGCCTCGCGTGAACCGCGCTCGATCAATCGAGCGGAGCGGTCATGTCGAGGACGACCGAGCCAGAAGTGACGTCCACCGCGATCCCCTCGAGTGGGGGGTCAGCCGGATCGATCGGAGTGCCGTCATAGGTCCACGCGAGACCATCGCAATCGATGAGCCGATCGGCGCCGATCTCGACCGGACAGTCGTCGCGCCCGGGGCTTGCCGCATTCACCGCACTGATTCCCCCGACCGTGGAGGGAGAAACGATGACAGTGACCTGGACGCGGCCGTCGTCGGCGTCGCGCTCACCGGACCAGCCGCGAGTGCGGCTCAGGATCACATCGCGCCGGAGAGGGCCGGCGGTGACCTCGTTGGCGGTGGCAACGGTGACCACCGTGTCGTCGCGAGGCGGTGCAACGCTGAAAATGGCTGGGCGCACGATGAGCGCGACGGCAAACACGCCAGCAACGATCAGCAGAAAGCCAACGCCGGCGCGACGAAGCGGGACCGGCTCATCCATCGGCGGCAGGCGGGAGCAGCTCGATCAGGGTCGAGCCGGTGCAGTTGTAGAAGAGCGTGCCGTTGCGATGGGCGCATCGGTCGTCCGTCCCCCGTCGCACGAGGGCGGTGTGTCCATGCAGCCAGAGCGGCGGCCCAAGCCGATCGGCAAGCCACCGAAAGGCCGTGAAGCCCCGGTGCGCGTGGTCGCTGTCGTCGTTCACATCTCGCGGCGGGGCGTGGGTCACCATGATGGCCGGGCGCGCACGCTGCGCCGCGCTCGACGCGCGGATGACGCGCGCCCACATGCCAAGCGCCGAGACCTGCATGCCTCGGTCGTTGTAGACCGGCGACCCCGAGAAGCCGACCAGGCGCAGGCCGATCTCATCGACCACCCTGCCGTCCGCCATCGGATCCGGCAGAAGCGCCCGACGCGTATCGCTCCAGGCCGCGCCGACGTCGTGATTGCCGCGCACGTATCGAAGCGGGGCGTGAAATGCATCGGCGACGAACGAGAGGTAATCAGTCTCGAGGTCGCCGGCCCCGACAATCAGGTCGACGTCACCGATGCGCTCCCGCGTGATCACCGAGTCGAGCGTGGGATCCGGCTCGTCGGAGACCGCCAGGATCCGGATCGGTCGGCCGTCCCGGCGTGCGAACGGCAGCGGATCGGGCCAGGTCACGGTCAGCCGGTCGGTCATCGGTGCGCGCCGCGATCGTCGGTCAGGTCCCTGCGCGAGACCTCGTCGATGGCGCCGCGCTGCTCGACCATCCGTGATTGGCGACCCATCCCCGCCTGGCGGACCTCGTTGGTGCCGATCAGCGAGCTCGCGTCGAGCGTCGCCTGGCCGGGCTGTGTGGTTCCCGGAATCAGGAGGCGAGTGACGTCGGCGTCCACCTCGATGCCGTCGGCTCGAAGCGCGGCGGCCACCCGATTGTGGCCATCCACCACGTAATAGTCGTCGCCGACCTGCACGAGGTCGACCGGCGGCAGCGTGGCCAGCCGATCCGTGGCGCTCGTGATGCGCTGCCAGCGCCCACGCCAGTTCTGACCGCGCAGTCGTGGCAGTGGCAGGAAGTCGGCGGTGTTCTGGGTGGGGTGTCGCATCGTGCCGACGATGCGGTCGAGCGGCACGCTCTGCAGGCCCATCCGGCGACGCGGCGCACTACTGGCGCTTGGATGGCGGTCGTACAGCGAAGGCAGCGGCTCACGCTCGGTGCGTCGCTGCCGACCAGCGTCCGCACGCAGCCGGCCCAGCGCGTTCCGCGCCCGACGAAAGACGGTCACGACGACGATGAGAACGGTCATGCGACTCGCTGCGCGCCGGACTCCATTGAGGTACGAATGCATCTAAGTTCCGAATGGATGTCGATACGGGTTGCACTGGGTACTATGATGCCTTCCCGAGCATGGGCCATCAGGCCGCCTGCGGCCTGCCGTTGATTGACAGGAGCGAG
>JBPCKH010000133.1:0-6969 GCA_051004475.1 Candidatus Limnocylindria bacterium
GGCGTTCGCACATCACCAAGGATCCGTGGCAGCGCCACGCAATATCAACATCAGGTGGAGGAATCGGATGTACAAGTTTCGACTGGTAGCACCATTCATGATCGTCATGCTGGTGCTGACCGCGTGCCCGGCCGGCGAAGGTGACGGCGGCGGCACCGGCGGAAGCGTCGCTCCCGGGACGAGCGACGGCGGCGGCGGCGGCGAGGCCGACGGCAGCATCACGGTGACGTCCCTGTGGGGCGGCGCCGAGGAGACCGCATTCACCGCAGTCCTCGCGGCGTTCGAGGAATCGACCGGCATCAAGGCCGAGTACGAGGCGAACCGCACCGACTACGGAACTGTGCTGCGAACACGCATCCAGGGCGGCAACCCGCCTGACGTTGCGATCATCCCGGGCATCGGGACCCTTCGCAGCCTTGCTCGCGAGGGTTCGCTGATCTCGCTCTCCGAGCTCGGCATCGACCAGGCGTCGATCGAGGGCAACTACGCCCCCGGCATTCTCGACGTCGGCGTTGTCGACGACGAGCTCTACGGCATCATGGTCAAGCTCAACTCGAAGGCGACCATCTGGTATAGTCCGGACCGCTTCGCAGAGCTCGGTGTCGAGCCCGCCGAAGACTGGGAGGGCCTGCTGGCCCTGACCGAGGACATCACGGCCGCCGGCGGAACGCCGTGGGCACTTGGTGCGGCCGACGGTTGGACACTGACCGACTGGTTCGAGATCACGTATCTGAAGATGAACGGGGTCGAGGCGTACGACACGCTATTCAGCCCTGAGGGTGACTGGACCGATCCGACCGTCCAGGCGGCGATCGATCAGATGCTCACGGTCCTCAACGAGGACAACGTCGATGGCGGCGCCGATGGCGCCTCCGCAACCGCGTTCGTGGATGCGGTCGCCAAGGTCTTCAGCACGAGCCCGTCGGCCGAGCTGTACTACGGCGGCGGCTTCGTCGGCGGCATTGCCACCGGCCCGGACGTCAACGAGGAGCTCCAGGGCCAGGAAGGGAACGCCATCGATTGGTTCCCGTTCCCGACCATTGACGGCAACGGTGAGGGCCTCGTCACCTACGGTGGCGATGTGATGGCCGCGCTCGTCAACGACAGCGACGTGAAGGAGTTCATGGAATATCTGACGACGGCCGAGGCCGGGCAGATCTGGGCCGAGGGTGGCACGATCATCTCGCCGATCACCGAGGTCGACACCAGCGTCTACCCGACCTCGCTCATCCAGGCCGAGGCCGACCAGGTGACCTCCGCCGAGGCAGTGCGCTTCGACGGTTCCGACCTCCTGCCGGCGGGTCAAGGGGACGCGCTCGGTGCCCTCCTGCAGTCTGCCTTCCGCGACGAGGACACTGCCGGACTCATCGAGGAGTTCCAGGCGGCGGTCACCACCGCGTGGGAAGAGGAGTAGTCACCGGCTGAACCATGAACGGGAGGGGCGGCGAGCCCCTCCCGTCTTCGCACGCCACCTGCATCGGAGGCCATCATGGCGGTTGCATCTCGCCCGGCGTCGCGCGACCCTCAACCGAAACGACGCGGAGATGGATTCCAGATCAACTGGACGGCGATCCTCTTTCTGCTGCCGGCAGCTGTCCTACTGATCATCTTTCTCGTCTTTCCGGCCGTCTTCACGGTCGGTCTGAGCTTCGACCGCGGCCGAGGCGGTCAATTCAGCGAGTTCGTGGGCCTGCGCAATTTCATCAACCTGTTCACCAATGACCCGAACTTCCTGCGGATCGGCTTTCCACCCTCTGGCGCCCTCTGGAACAACGTCCTGTGGGTCATCTTCTACACATTCCTGTGCGTCTTCCTTGGCCTGCTCATCGCCGTCATGGCGACGCGCGTGCGCTACGAGGCAATCATCAAGGCGATCGTCTTCCTGCCGATGGCGATTGCCGCGACCGCGATCGGCGTCATCTGGAGCTTCGTTTACTTCCCGAACGCGAACACCGGCCTGCTGAACGCCATGCTCGGCACCGTCGGCGTCGGTCCGGTCGCGTTCCTCGGCAGCCCTGACACCGTGAACTGGGCGCTCATCGCGGTGGGCGTATGGGGGTCGGTCGGGTTCGCCACCGTCATCCTGTCGGCAGCCCTCAAGGGCATCTCGACCGAGGTGCTCGAGGCCGCGCGCGTGGACGGCGCGAGTGAACGCAGCATCTTCTTCAAGATCATCATTCCCATGGTCAGCCTGCCGATCTCGGTGGTGGCCGTGACGCTGGTGGTCAACGTCATCAAGCTGTTCGACCTTATCTACGTGATGACCCGCGGAGGCCCGGGGACATCAAGTCGCGTGATCGCATTCTCGATGTACCAGGAGGCATTCCCGGCCGGACGCTACGGATACGGCGCGGCGATCGCGATCGTCATGCTGCTGCTGCTCGTCCCGGTCCTCATCTTCAATGTAAGGCGCTTCAGCTCAGAGCGGGTGACAGCATGACCGCCGCCACCGTCGGCACCGAGACGCGCAGCACCGACCGCACGTTCTCGGAAAAGCTCAGCCACTTCGTCGGGCGCAGCCCCATTCATATCGTGCTTGGCCTGATCGGCCTGGTCTGGCTGGTCCCGTCCATCGGCCTCCTGATCACCTCATTTCGACCAAGCTCCGACATGCGCGCCTCCGGCTGGTGGACGGTCCTCACGAATCCGAACTTCACGCTCGACAACTACGTGCGCGTCCTGGAGGGCGAGGGGATCGCCGGCGCGTTCCTCAACAGCGTCTATATCACGGTGCCGTCGACGCTCATCCCGCTCGTCATCGCCTCGCTGGCGGCGTTCGCGCTGGCCTGGATCAAGTTCCCGTTCCGGGATACGACCTTCCTGATCATCATCGGCCTGATGATGATCCCTGTCCAGATCGGGTTCATCCCGCTCGTGCAGGGGATGCGGCCAACCGGGCTGCTCACCAACTTCGGTGCGATCTGGCTCACCCACGCGGCGTATTCCCTGCCGTTCGGCATCTTCCTGCTACGCAACTTCTTCATCACCCTGCCGAAGGACCTGATCGAGGCGGCGCGCATCGACGGCGCCTCGAACCTGGGGATCTTCCGGACGATCGTTGTGCCGCTCTCGGTGCCAGCCATCGCCAGCTACGGCATCTTCCAGTTCCTGTGGACCTGGAATGACCTGCTCATGTCGCTGGTCTATATCCAGCGCAACGCGGCGCAGCCCATGACCGTGAAGATCACGCAACTGCTCGGCACCTACGCATCGGAGTGGAGCCTCCTGGCCGCCGCCTCGTTCCTGGTGATGCTGGTGCCGCTCATCGTCTTCTTCAGCCTCCAGCGCTTCTTCGTGCAGGGCCTGCTCGCGGGCTCCGTGAAGTAAGCGTGGCGACGCGGCGCGTCGTCACCTGGAACATTCGCTCTGCCATTGGCCCGGGGGCTTTCCCGGACCGATGGTGGTCACGCATCGACGCCGATCGCCTCCGGTCGATCGGCGCCTTTCTCGCCTCGCTCGAGGCCGATGTGATCGCGCTCCAGGAGGTCGCGCTCCTCTCGCGCGATGGCGAGCTGGTGGACAACGCCGGCGACCTGGCGCGCCAGCTCAAGATGGACGTCCGCTATGGAGCCGTTCGTACCTTCTCTGTGACCGATGGCGCCGACGTGACCGGCGTGGGCTGCTTCGGCAACGCCATCCTGTCGCGATCCCCCATCCGTTCCTCGCGCGTAGTGGCGCTGCCGGCGGCAGCGACGAATGCGCTGATCGAGCCGGCCGGAGCCGACCATCCGGCGGCCGGCATCCGCTACGCCGACGGCCCGCCCAGCATCCGTGAGCCGCGCTGCCTCGTGCTTGCCGAGCTCGACGGCCTGTTCGTCGGGTCCACCCATTTCAGCCATATCGGCTCGGGCGAGCGGCGCATCCAGGCCGAGGCCACCGCGGCCGAGTTCGACGCCACGTCGCCCGCAATCTTGCTCGGCGACCTGAATGCCGCCATCGAGTCAACCGAGCTGACGCCCTTCGCCGCCTGGACCGATGCCTTCGAAGCTCCGCCAGACGATCCTACCCGCATCTCGACGGACGATGGAATGCGGATCGACCACGTGCTGTCGCCCCGCGCATCAGTCCATGGTGGTCGCGTGCTTCGTGAGTCAGGAGACCTCAGTGACCACTACCCGGTCGTGGCCGAGGTCGATGCCGAGCCGTTGCCGCGGCCGTAACCCGGTACCGCCGCTGAGCGGCGCTAACCGAGCACGAGGCTGCGAACGATCAACGAATGTTGTCATTTCGATGCCTTGGGGCGTCCTGGGCGCCGCTGAGCGGCGTCGTGGCAGCCCGAAGCACCACGACGAAGTTCATACCAAGGCAGCCAGGCTCACTTAGCGGCGCTGAGCGGCGCTGAGCGGCGACATCGACCTGCACCTCGGGCGACCGATTCCGCCTCCCGGCACTGAAGCTGCGGGATCTACGTCATTCGTCGCACGCGCCGGTCGGCCGGAAACCGGTAGGCTCACCGGATATGCCACCTGACGCGACTTCCCGCCAGACGATCATCCACCTCGTACCGCATACGCATTGGGATCGGGAGTGGTATCGCCCCTTTCAGAGCTTCCGGATGCAGCTGGTCGACCTGGTCGACCGCGTCCTCGACATGCTCGAGGCCGAGCCGGAGTTCGCGTTCACCCTCGACGGCCAGCTGGCAACCATTGACGATTACCTCGAGATTCGGCCCGAGCAGTCCGAGCGGCTGAAGCGCCATGTCGCCAGCGGGCGGCTGGCCATCGGTCCATGGCAGATCCTGATGGACGAGTTCCTGGTGAGCGGCGAGACCCTGGTCCGCAACCTCGAGATGGGATGGGCGCGCGCGCTCGACTTCGGTGAGCCGATGCACGTCGGGTACCTGCCCGACATGTTCGGACACGTTGCCCAGATGCCACAGATTCTGCGCCGGGCGGGGCTGACCGATGCGGTCGTGTGGCGCGGTGTTCCGGCGACGGTCGATCGGCATGCCTTCCGCTGGGAGAGCCCTGACGGATCGTGGGTCCGCGCCGAATACATGCCGTCGGGGTATGGCAACGCCGCCGGCATGTTCGCCGTGCCGGATGGGCTCGACGCGGCAGCCGCGCGCTTCGCGGCGTGGGCGCGTCCCTGGTTCGGTGACGACCCGGTGCTGGCCATGTACGGCACCGACCACACCGCGCCGGTGCCCGAGCTTGCCGCGCTGGTGAGCAGGCTCAACGAGGTGCATGAAGCTTCGAACATGCGGATCAGCACGCTGTCGCAGTACGTCGCGGGCGCGCCGGCGCTCACCGCAGACGATCCATGCTGGCGTGGCGAGATGCGATCCGGCGCCCGTGCCAACGTGCTCATGGGCGTCGCCAGCGCGCGGATCGATATCAAGCAGGCGGCGGGACGCGCCGAGACGCTGCTGGAGCGCTACGCGGAGCCGCTGAGCGCCCTCCACCTGGCCCGCGACGCCTGGCCCGCGCCGTTCCTGGCAGCGGCCTGGGGCAAGGTGATCGAGAACAGTGCGCACGACTCGATCTGCGGCTGCAGTGTCGATCCGGTCGTCAGCCAGGTCCTCGTGCGCTTTGCCGAAGCGGAGCAGATCGGCGGGACGCTGGCGCGACGGGCGGCCGCGGCGATCTCGAAGGCAGTGCCACGAAACACCATCACGATCGTCCACCCCTCTCCCACGCCTTGGAGTGGCCTTGTTTAGGCCAAGCTGTGGATCCCGGAGTCCTGGGAGTCGGTCGCGCTCGAGCTCCCCGACGGCAGCCGCGTCGCGACCCAGGAGCTGGGCCGCAAGAAACCGATTCTGTTCGATGCATCGCTGCGCGGTGACGAGGTGGACGACCTCTTCCGCCGGTTCCACGGACGCGAGGTGTTCGATCATGCCTGGAATGGCTACGCCGTGGATGGACGCACGGTTACCCTGGAGGTCGACACCGACCCGGATCCGGTGTGGCTCGACGTGGACGGCCTCCGCGCCGATGTCACCGCCACCATGCGCGCGGAGCCGGACGCAGCGTGGCGCATCCGTGTCGTTGCGCGGCCCCGACGAACGCTGGCAGCCTCCGTACCGGCACCCGCGCTGGGTTGGACCGCCGTTCGCGCCGTGGAGGGATCGGGTCCGCCGGTCACCCCGGTTCGCATCGCGGCCGACGGTCGCACCCTGGCGAACGGCCTGCTCACGGTGACGGCCGACGACCACGGACTCCTGCGGCTGGAGTCCGCCGACGGGGTGGTCACCGACGGCGTCGGACGCATCGTGGATGGCGGCGACTTCGGCGATTCGTACAACTACGCACCGCCGGCGTCGGACATGCGGATCGGCGCGCCATCATCGGTCACGGTGCAGGCGGACCTGGCCGGTCCGGTGCGCGCCCGTCTCATGGTCACGCGGCGCTTCGCGTGGCCGGCCGGCGTGCTGGCCGACGGATCGGCGCGCACGCCCGAGGCGATACCGACCGACGTCGCGATGGAGGTCGAGCTCCGAGCGGACGAACCATTCGTCAGGATCGGTCTTGCTTTCGTCAACCAGTCCGACGACCACCGTGTTCGCTTCCATGCGCCACTCCCCCGCCCTCCGGAGGTTTCGCATGCCGAGGGACAGTTCGCCGTAGTGGAGCGCGGCATGGCCGGGGAAGGTGGGTACCGGGAAGAGCCGCTGGCCACGTATCCGGCGCACGGCTGGGTCGATGCCGGCGGGCTCGCCATCCTGCTGACGCACCTGGCCGAATATGAGCTGACCGATGCGGCCGAGGTCGCATCCGGTCGCGAGATCGCCGTGACCGTTCTGCGATCCACCGGACTCCTCAGTCGCAACGAGAATCCGTACCGGCAGGACCCGGCCGGTCCCGCCATCGCCATCCCGAATGCGCAGATGTGGGGCCGCTGGCGAATCGAGTTCGCACTCTACCCGCACCGCGGCGAATGGTTGGACGGTGGTGTGGCGAGCGCAGCCGAACGATACCGTCATCCACTGCTGTCCGCGCCGGGGGTCGCAATCGCGAATGCTCCGTGGCC
>JBPCKH010000134.1:0-3769 GCA_051004475.1 Candidatus Limnocylindria bacterium
CACACGCCCGGCCACTCCGAAGGCTCGGTCTGTCTGTACGAGGAGCGTCACGGACTCCTGCTGTCGGGCGACGTCCTCTTTGCCAGCACCTACGGCCGAACCGATCTCCCAGGCGGCAACGACGAGCGGATGGTCGCCTCCCTCGCCCGCCTGGCGCGCGACATTCCCGGGAACGTCCGCGTCCTGCCCGGCCACGGCCCCGAGACGGCCCTGGCCGCCGAGCTGCCATGGATGCAGCGCATCGCGAACGCCGGCCGCCTTCTCATCCCGGGCTGAAGTCCGTCGAGCCGCGCCGCCATGGCTCACATGTCGTCTCGAAGTGGCGCGCAAACTGCTCGCAGCTACCGGCAATCCTGAATTCGACGGCCTGGACCTCGTCGAACTGGAAGATGGTCGCGCCAATGGTTCCGAAGAGCAGGAATCGGTTATGAGATGAATTCAATGGCCGCCCGACGGCCTGCAGCGCAGCGCCGAAGTCCACCGTGGCGAGGCCGTTCTCGGCGACGTCCACGCCGATCAGGAGCTTTTCGGAGCCCAACGGAAAGACGCTCGAATAGCCGAGGTCGCGCTCTTCCGGCGTCGGACCGGCAAGGAGCTGCTCGAGCGCGAGTCGCAGCTGGGCCTCGATTGACGGAACCCCGGGATCGATCCGGAAGACCGGGCGCGGATCCGCCGGCGGCGGCTCGCAGGTGAAGAAAACCATGACCTGGTCCGCGCTGGGAACCGGATCGCCCTGATCAACGCAGGCGAGGGGAGACGTCGTCGACGCGTCAGGTGACGGGTCGTCAGACGCGGCGAGGCCCACGGTCGGAGACGGAGACATCGTGGCATCCGGGCGTCGTTGGGAGGTTCCAATGGCCACGAAGATCGCGACACCCATGAGCACGAACGCACCCACGATGCCGATGATCATGGGCACGCGCGCCTTCCCGACGTTCACCACCGAATCCTCGCACACCGCCGCACCGGCGCGGCCACGGCATCGGTCGTGCGACTACGATCGGCGCACCAACCAAGAGGAGACGAAGCCAATGACGAATCTGCGCATCACCCGGCTGGGGCACGGCGGCGTCCTGTACCGATCGCCGAATGACGCTTGGATCTGGGTCGACCGATGGACCGGCGCACCCAACTACGCCGAAGCGTACCGCACGCCCGAGAAGGTGAGCGTCGTGGCGCCCACCCACTGCCACTTCGATCACGTCGGCGACGACTGCGCCGACCTGGTGGAGCTTGCGAGCGTCAAGAACACCGCGACCATCGGCTCACACGAGATGAGCATCTGGCTCGGCGCGCGCGGGATCCCGTCGATCGGCATGAACAAGGGCGGCACGTTCGAGGCCGCCGGCGTCCGATTCACCATGACCCACGCCGACCACACGGGCGGCGCGACGCTCGGCAGCGGCAGCGCGCAGGTGACGCGCGACCTCGGCTGCTGGGGGTGGGTCATCGAATTCGAGGACGGCACCACCGTCTATCACTCGGGCGATACCGACCTGTTCGGCGACATGAGCCTCGTCCGCGAGCGCCATCACCCGGAGATCGCGGTGCTGCCGATCGGCGGGCACTACACCATGGGCCCTCGCGACGCCGGGATGGCGATGGACCTCATCGGCGCCTCCATGGTCATCCCCGTCCACTACGGCACCTTCCCGATCCTCGCCGGCACGCCCGAAGAGCTGCGGGATCACACCTCGGCAGAGGTCGTTGCGCTGGAGCCCGGCGAAACCTGGGGCGACTGACCGCATCCGCCTGGCCGGGACGGCAGACGCCCAGGCGATCGCGCGCATTCGGTGGGGGTCCGGTACCGCCGATCGCGCGGTTCCTCGTAGCTGAGCTGCATGCTGTCCACTTCAATGGACAGAATCCGCCGGAACGTGCGCTCCGGCTGGGTTTGTCCAGCCCAGCGGACGCCCGGCCGCATGAAGCGCGTCGCGCGGCGCAGCTCACGCTCATCGGTGTGTCCAGTCCGGTGCACAAACCCAGCTCCAGATGACGCGCCGGCGCGATCTGTCCACTCCAGCGGACAGAGCCCATCAGGCCAGGTAGGACAGGGCCAGCTTGCGAGGCTTCACGCCGAAGATGCGTTCGAAGGCGTCCGGGTCGGTGTAGTTCGGACGCTGAAGCGAGCTGATCTGGTCGTGGCTGACCGGAAAGATCGGCAGGACCCTGTCGGTCACCACGGTCAGGGCGCTGATGAGCGGGATCGGCATGCCGAGCTTGAGACGCTTCATGTGCGTCGCGCGCATGACCTCGTCCACAATCCGGTTGTAGGTGAGGTGCTCAGGCCCGCCAAGCTCGTAGACCGATGATGCTCGGTCGGCATCGGTCAACGACATCTCGATCCCGATCGCAAGGTCTTCCACCGACAGGGGCTGGAACCGCGCATCTCCCGTGCCGGGGACGGCGACGATGCCAGGCGACCACCAGCGCAGCGTGGTCTTGATGAGGTTGAAAAAGCCGTCGCCCTTGCCGAACAGCAGCGACGGGCGCAGGACCACCCAGTCGAGCGCGCTCTCGCGCACAACGCGCTCACCGAGCCACTTCGAATACAGGTAGCTGAGCTTCGGATCGTCGGCCACGCCCAGCGCCGACAGGTGGACGAAGCGCTTGATGCCTGCATTCTCGGCCGCTTGCACCACGCGCTGCGTCCCGCGGACGTTGATGTCGACGAACCTGAGGCCGCCGGTCTCACGCGGAACGGCCACGAGGTGCACGACGGCATCGGCGCCGGCAAGCGCCTCCTCGAGGCCGGATTCGGTCACGTCCGCGGCGCGCGGCTCAACAGCCTCGCCCCAGCCGGTCAGGCGCCGGCCGTGACGCGAGATGGCAATCACGCGGTGACCCGCCGCGGCCAGGTGCGGCACGAGATGGCTGCCGACGAAGCCGGTGGCGCCGACGACAGCGACATTCATGTTCATGCTGCGCAGTCTGCGCTCATTTCTTGCTACTGTCAACGCGCATGTTTCCTCTGCTACCGTCTGACCGATGCCCTCCACCATCGCCCCGCACGGCATGGTCGTAACGCCCCACCCGCTCGCTACCGCCGCGGGCGTCGAAGCGCTCCGCGCCGGCGGAACCGCCGTTGATGCCGCCGTCGCTGCCAATGCCATGCTCGCGGTCGTCTACTGCAACGCCTGCGGGTTGGGTGGGGATGCCTTCGCCCTCGTCTGGGATCCGGCCGAACGGCGCCTCCATGGCTTCAACGGCAGCGGCCGATCCCCCGCCGCGCTGACGATCGAAGCCGTCCGGGCCGGCGGCCACGACGACATGCCGGCTCACGGACCCCTGCCCATCACGGTGCCCGGAGCGGTGGACGCCTGGGTCCAGCTCCTGGATCGATTCGGCCGTCGCTCCCTGGCCGATGCGCTCCTGCCCGCCGCCCGGACCGCCGAGGATGGCTACCCCCTGACGGAGATCAACGCGCGAGCGATCGCCGCCTCCCTGCCGAACTTCGACAATGCCGCGCTCGCCGTGTTCGAAGGTGCCGGCGGCACGGGCGAGCACTTCCGACAGCCGCTGCTGGCCGCTTCGCTGCGCGCCATTGCCGAGGGTGGCCGCCAGGCCTACTACGGCGGTCCCATCGGCGACGAGATCGCGCGTGCCATCCAGGCCGCCGGCGGCGTCATGACGGGCGAGGATATCGCGCAGCACCAGGGCGACTGGGTCGATCCCATCTCCACTCGCTTCCGTGGTGTGGAAATCGCCACCATGCCGCCCAACTCACAGGGCATCACCGCACTCATGGCGCTCAACGTGCTCTCCACCC
>JBPCKH010000135.1:0-2846 GCA_051004475.1 Candidatus Limnocylindria bacterium
GCTGGGGACTTGCCCCGATGCGCGCCGCGCTGATGGCCGCCAACAGCTGCGTGACCGACTGCGACAGGCCGCCGACGAGCAGGCTGGTGCCGAACAGGAGCTGGCCGCCGGCGAGAAGCGCCGGCCGCGCGAAGTAGCGGGTCAGGAAGCCGTAGGAGAGCTGCATCGAGCCGCCGACCGCGGTGGTGATGGCGATGAACGTGCCGATATCGCGCTCATTGAGGCCGTACTCCACGATGACGATCGGGTAGACGAGCGGCATCAACGCCGATTGCGCGTGAATCGCCGCGTGCGCTGTCGCCAGCAGGACGAGCACCAGTGCCGGCCGCGTCTGACTGCTACGATCCATGCTCATGCCCACCAATGCCCCGGCCGCGCGCGCGAAACAGACGCCTATCAGCGATCCGCCCTCGCCCGAACCGCCGAGCCTCGAAGCGAGCCTGATCGGGACCGTCGGGCCCGTGATGCGTCACCTGGTCGCCCACGCCCGCCGGCGACAGACTTGGGGCGACCTCACGTACCAGCAGTACAACGTGCTGCGCATGATCGACACGCTGGGACCTCAGACACAGGCCGATGTCGCGCGACGGCTCATGGTCACCGCACCGGTCGTCACGCGGCTGGCGGGCACGCTGGCCGAGGCCGGCCTGGTCGAACGACGGACCGATCCCTCCGACAAGCGAGCCGTTCTCCTGTCGCCAACACCAGTAGGGCGTCGCCAGGCGCGCGCCATGCGGCAGGACCTGCTGCGGGCCGCCCATGAATTGTTGGAGCCGATCCCGGAAGAGCGCCGCGCCGGCGTCGCCGCGGCCCTCGAGGAGCTCCAGGTCCTCCTCCCGCTGCAGTCAACGCGCCGCTGACGGTCGCGCCTCGGGTGCGCGGCGAGGCTCCGTCGGCCGAGTGGACGACGTGTCGAGCACCGTCACCCCGAGCGACTCGCGCCGGCCAGCCCAGCGCAGGCCGATTCCCACGATGCCAACTGTGACAAGCGAGAGGACCGCACCGGTCACGAAGGCCGCCGGCGTGCTCCACGTCTCGGCCACGAAACCGGCGAAGAGGCCCCCGAGCGGCGCCGATCCGGCGAACACGGTCACGTAGAAGCTCATGACGCGGCCCCGGAGCGCATCGGGCACATTGGCCTGCACGGTGGCGTTGATCGTGTTGATCATCAGCATGCTGAAGTAGCCGGCGGCCAGGACCAGCGGCACCGCCAGCCAGACGTTGGTCGAGGCTGCGATCGCGACGAGGAGGACAGAAAAGACGATCCCACCGCCCAGCATGAGCGGAATGGCCCGCCGTCGCCGCATGATGGCGAGGGTCAGCGACCCAGCGAGCGAGCCGATCCCGAGGGCAGCGAAGAGGGCGCCGTAGCCGTCCGCATTCAGATCCAGGATGCCCGTGGCGAAGAGTGGCAGCAGGATCTGGAAATTGAAGCCGAACGCCGCGATGCCGCCAAGCAGCACCAGGGACCACAGCACAAGCGGAGTCCGGACGGAGAACCAGAACCCCTCGCGGAGGCTCTCGAGCACCGGCGGATGCTGATCCGGGCGCTCCATGCGCCGAATGTCGCGTGGGTTCATGCGCAGGAGCCCCGTGAGCACGCCGGCGTAGGTCAGCGTGTTGATCCCAAGGTTGACCGCCACGCCGGCGATCGTCGATCCGGTCACGCTGGTGCCGACGGCGATGATCACGCCAGCCAGGGCTGGTCCGACAACCCGCGCGGAGTTGAAGGCCATCGAGTTCAATGCGATCGCGTTGTGGAGAAGGTGCCGCGGAACGAGGTCGGAGGCCAGCGCCTGGCGCATCGGCATATCGACCGCGTTGACCAGGCCCAGCACAAACGCCATGGCCATGACCATCCAGATCTCGACGACGCCGGTCGCGATGATGACGAACAGCACGAACGCCTGGAGGCTGGCTGCGATCTGGGAGCCGATGAGCGCGTGGCGCTTGTCGATGCGGTCCGCGATGACCCCACCGAACGGTGCGAGGAAGAGTGCGGGACCGAACTGGAGGACGGCGACGAACCCGAGCTGGATCGGCGATCCGCCGAGGGCCAGGATCAGCCAAGGCAGGCTCACCTGCTGCATCCAGGTGCCGATCAGGCTCACAACCTGGCCCCACCAGTACAGCCGATAGTTGCGCACCGAGAGCGCCGCGAAGCCACGTTTCAGTCCGCCGAGCGCTGCGCGCAACGGCAACGGGCGTGGCTGGTCGGGGCGTGCGCCGGGAGCGGATTCAGTCAACGATCAGGTCTCCGAGAAGTTGCCCATGCTAACAATCACGGGACTGGCCGTCATGCCGCCCGGCTGTCGATCTCACGCGGACGCTCTGCCGGCTGCGGGGCCTGTGCCGAGGCGGTGCCGCGCGGCATCTGAACAGAGCGCAACTGCCATGCCACCAGCGCCAGGACACCGACGGCCAGGGTCGCACCGATGCTGAAGGCGAACGGCGCTCCGAAGGTCTCGGCGAGCCCACCGGCCAGCAGGCCACCGAGCGGCGCGGTGCCGGCGAAGACGGTGACGTAGAGCGACATGACGCGGCCGCGAAGGACATCGGGCACGCTGTTCTGAATCGTGACATTGATGGTGTTCACCATGAGCATCGAGGCAAGGCCGATGCCGGCCACGAGCGGGAACGCCGCCAGCGGGCTGCTGACGAAGCCGAGCGCGATCTCGAGTGCCAGGAACAGCGCGCCTCCGCCGAGGATCAGGCCCAGCATCGGTCGCTGGCTTGTGGTGAAGGCGAGCATCAACGAACCGACAAGCGACCCGGCTCCCATCGCGGCAAAGAGCGCCCCGTATCCGCCCGAATCGAGGCCGAGGGTGTTGCGAGTGAAGAGCGGG
>JBPCKH010000136.1:0-5819 GCA_051004475.1 Candidatus Limnocylindria bacterium
GCGCGATGCGTGCGGCCCGGCTCGATGCGCACGGCATGGCGCGGCTCGGTCACGCTCGGCGGACGTGGCGGTCGAACCAGGCGAGGATCCGTTCCATGCGGTCGATCCGGCGGTCGGGGCGGCCGGAGCTCTTCATGTCGTGATGCTCGTCGGGATAGAGTATGAGCTCCACCTCGCGGCCGAGAACCTTGAGGGCGGTGAAGAGCTGCTCGTTATCGGCCGCCGGGCAGATGCGGTCCTCCTCGGATTGGAGCATGAGCAGCGGCGTCGTGATCTGCGCAGCATTGCGGAGCGGCGACGAGCGCCAGAGTGCCAGCATGCCCGCATCGGTGAGGGGGTCGCCCAGCCCGGCGCGCCGGTTGTAGTGGGCACCGAAATACGAGTTGGCCCACGTGCTGACCTGGTTGGTGACCCCGTTCTCTGACGATGCCGCGGCGAAGCGATCCGTCACGCCGACGAGCCATTGGGTCAGGAATCCACCATACGACAGGCCCATGAGCCCCAGTCGTTTCGGATCGGCCAGCCCGAGCTCGACGAGCGCATCGACCGATGCGAGCGCGTCCTCCGCGTCGACGGTGCCCCAGCTCGCCGACAGTGGGCGGATCCACGGCGCACCGAAGGTGGTCGAGCCGCGAACGTTCGGCATCAGAACGCAAAAGCCCGCCGCGCAGAGCGCCGTGGCGTCGAGCGTGCCGCCGGGGCCCCAAGCGCCGGTCGGGCCGCCGTGGACGTGAAGGATCGTCGGCAGCCGCCGCTGACCCGCGCCGGCAGGGGAGGCGAGCCACGCCTGGATCGGTCCCGCCGGGCCATCCAGATCGAGTTCGGACAGTTCGACCGTGGGAAATTGCTGCTGCCAGGCGGAGCCTTCGCGGCTGATCTGGCGCAGGACACCGTTCTCGATGGCGTACACATCGCAGGCGCGACCGTCGATCGCCGCACTGACGGCCACCTGACCGGCGGCGGTGTGGATGCCGGCGCATGCGATCCGCGTGGCGGCATCGACCAGCGGGGTGGCGGCTCTACCGTCCAGGGCGATGCGGTATGGCACATTCCGTCCGCGATCGCCGATGATCACGGCGAGCGCGTCGTCGGACAGCCAGACCGGACCCGGCGCCTCTTCGCTCATGAGCAGGTCGCACCATGCCCACTCGCCGGCGGGCCGGTCCAGCGACCCGGTCAGCGACCGCGGCTGCCCGGACGGCAGGGCCATGACCCACACGGCGGGTGGCACCTCGTCGGGCGGATCGCTCACGTCGGTGCCGATGAAGGCGAGGTGTCGGCCGTCGGGCGAAAAGGCGGGCCGATCGGCATCTCCGGCAAGCGAAGCAAGCTCGCGAATCCGTGGCCGCGCCGCATCGGTGCTGACCGACCAGATCTGAAGACGTGGATGGATGGTCGCATCAGGGCCGCGGTCGGCACTGATGCCGATCCTGCGACCATCGGGTGACCATGCCGGATGCAGGACGTCGAAGTCGCCGCTCGTCAGCTGGCGTGGCTTCGCGCCCTCGCGCGCCGCGATGAGCCACAGGTGCGTCCGCCTGACGACGTGCCCGGACTCATCGTCGCGGAAGTCGAGGCGGGTGAGGCGCCGCGCCACCGGCGTTCGTCCCTTCGGGCCATCCTTACCGACCACGAAGCGGTGATCGCCGGCCTGAGCAACCAGCGCCAGGTGTCCACCGTCGGGGCTCCAGTGCACGCTCGACACGCCGTGCTTCATCTTCGTCAGCTGCCAGGGCTCGCCGCCGTCGAGTGGGAGCATCCAGGCCTGCGCAACTGGGTCCTCGTCGCCGACCGGGGAGCGCACGAAGGCGACGGAGCGTCCATCCGGCGAGATAGCGGGAGATCCATCACGCATCCGGCCTCGGGTCAGCTGGCGGGCTCGTCCGCCACGATACGCGCGGGTCCACAGGTGCGACTCGTACGCGTCACGAACGACGCGGCGCAACGCGTAGATGATGGCCTCGCCGTCGGGCGCAAGGCGGAACGATTCCAGCGCGACCTGGGCGCGCACCAGGGCGCGAGGATTGGCATCCGTCATGGGGCTGGAGTATGCCGATCCGGGCGCGACTGATTACGCGGATTCCGCAGCCCAACGCGAAACGTTGATCGGATTCGGTGGCGTGTGCCATCCTCCGGCGATCGAAGCGGCCGTCCCGCCCCGGGCATCCACGCGCCGCTGAACGGTTTGGAGGTATTGGGACGGTGCGACGCCTTCGCTCTTACGCCGCTTCCCTTCGCGCTGCCCGCTCGCTTTCGACCGATGTCTGACCGTGGATCCGCCACTGTTCCAGGTGGGACCGATCACCAGGCCGCGTGCATCCTCGTCGAAGTCGCCGAGTCCACGTTGTCCCAGTCGGATACCGATCTGACCGGTGCCGGACCGGCGTCCCGTCCCTGACGCGACCGTTCGAGCTGCATGCCTTCAGACGATCAGGGGGGCAGCAGAAGCCCGACGACGGCGAGTCCAGCTGCCGCTCCGACCACTGCGGCGGGAAGGAAGCGGCCGATCCGCGAGCTCCACCGCGCAACCATTGCGGCGACGATTGCGGTGATGCCAGCTCCCATGAGGCCTGCGAGGGCAGCGACGAAAGCGTGGGCCAGGGTTGGGGAGGCCGCTTCGATTTGTCGCTCACCGGCAGTCGCGACTCCAAGGACAATGGTGACGAGGGCCCCGAACAGCCCCGCTCCGAGCGTCGCGGTCCCCGCCCGTGCGGAGCCGATCTGGGTCGCCCCGGTGGCGGCCGCGCCCCCGACCAGTGCACCGGTCACGAGGTAGGTCGCCGGCACGGCACGAGACGCGTCCGTCGGCGGGGCGACGATGAACCAGGCCAGCTCGATGATGGGTCCCGCCAGCATGCCGAGCGCAGCGACCCACGTCAGCGGGCGGGTCCAGTCCTCGGGATCCTCGGGTGGGACAACCTGTCCCAGGCGAACGCTGATCGGAACCAGCTCGTCATCGGATGTTCCGTCGGTCATGCCGCCGTCGTGCTGCGCACCGCTGCGGGAACCGTGGTCAGGCGCAGGCCCAGGATGCGTGCACCGAGCTCGCGAACCATCCAGCCGGCCTGCGCGGCCACCGGCGCATCGTTAACGCCAAAGGCCAGGCGGGCCAGGGCCTCGAGCTCGGGCATCGCCACGGGCGTGTTGAGGTCGTCGTCCATGGCCGCCAGGAACCGTTCGCGATGCCCGGCCACCATCGGCGAGAGATCGGAGGCATCAGCAAGGGCCGGGTCGGCGGGAGACAGCTCTTCGGCCTGCAGGCATGCTCGGCGCAGGAGCGCGGCGGACTCGGCCGATGCAGTCAGGTCGACCTCGTTGAAATGGACCTCCGACCGATAGTGACGCGACACGAGGTAGTGGCGGATCGCGTCGCCGGGATAGGTGCGTAGCAGATCCCGCACCAGCACCAGGTTGCCGAGCGACTTGCTCATCTTCTCGTCGTCATAGTGGAGCATCCCGGCATGCGTCCACCAGCCGACAAAGGGCCGAGCACGCGTGGCGCCCTCCGACTGGGCCAGCTCCGATTCGTGGTGCGGAAAGATCAGGTCGGCGCCGCCACCGTGGATCTCGAACTGGGTGCCGAGATAGGTCATCGACATCGCTGAACACTCGATGTGCCACCCCGGACGCCCGGGACCCCACGTAGATTCCCAGGCGGGTTCGTCAGGCAGCGAGCGCTGCCAGAGCACGAAGTCGAGCGGGTCGGTCTTGCCTGGCATGTCGGGGTTATTGCCACGCTCGTTGGCGATCGGCAGCATCCCCTCGGGCGACAGCTTGCTTAGCTGCACGTAGGAGGGATCGGTGGAGACGTCGAAAAAGACGTTGCCCGCAGCGGCGTAGGCAAGGCCGTTGCCCACCAGCTTGCCGATCAGCTCGAGCACCTGCGGAATGTGCTGCGTTGCGCGCGGGAAGTGGTCGGGCGGCAGCCAGTTAAGGGCTGCCATCTCGGTGAGGAAGGTGGTGACCCATCGGTTGCCGAGCGCCAGGTAGTCCTCGCCGGTCTCGCGTGCCTTTCGCAGCATGTCGTCGTCAACATCGGTCAGGTTCTGAACATAGACGACGTCATGGCCCAGATACTCCAGGTACCGATGCAGCACGTCGAAGCTGACATAGGTGAACGCGTGCCCCAGATGGCCGGTGTCGTAGGGCGTCACGCCGCAGACATAGAGGCCGATGCTGCCGCGATTCGGGATGGGCTCGAACGGGTGCAGCCCGTTTCTCCGAGCGTCGTACAGGCGAAGTGTCACGCTGCGAATTCTAAAGCGGACCCCGGAATCGCGCGGAAGCTGGACGGGACCGATAGAATCGCCCGACCGATGGGGGATCCGCTGCCGACCCATTCCACCGTATCGGAGTCCGAGCATGGAAGTTCTGCGCTGGTTGCTCTTCTTCGCAATCGCGATGTTCCTGATCGTGGCGGGCATCTTCTTCGTCATGGGACGCCCGCTGCCGCTACCCCGTTTCTAACGTCTCGAGCGGCTCACCACAGGGTCGGCTTCGTGCTCATCAGGAGGCCGATGACCTCGAGATGGCATCACCAGTGCCGTTGGCCTGCTTCGGCCGCAGCGCATTGTCGGATGCCCCGTGCCAGGTGACAATTAGGAAGGATTGGGCCGAATTGAGGAAGGTCGAGCGTTCCCGCGATGTCCCGTTGGCGCCAGTGCACTGTGGGGTGCCAAATGACGGAACCCCCCGGCCACCTCAGCGGCCCTTGGTGAACTCCTGGCGGACGCCGAGGCGGCGAAGGAGCGTGGGGATGTTGACGGCCCACCCCACTCCGAGCGGTCGTTCCGTGAAGACCTTCGGGGAGCGCGGATTCCAGTAGGCGGAGCGCAGTTGCTCCAGGGATGGCAGCCGGAGGTCGTACGGCACGAACCCGAGCAGCTTGCCATGCCAGGTGCGCTCGGCTGGCGCCTTGCGAAGTTCGGTGTAAAGAGCCCCTGCCACGGCGCCGAAGACGGCCATGCGCAGCAGCCAGACGAGGTCGCCCAGCTCGTTGCGGGCCGTATCGGCCCTCTCTGCGAGGTCGTCGCGAACATTGTCGATCATGATTCCTCCTTGCCCGATGCTCATCGCAAGCGCTGTGCCGGGTCGTGCCCCGGTACTCTAGCGCCATCAACGATGCCGATGGCTGACACGCTTCCCTTCCTCGACGGCGACCGCATCAAGCAGGTCGTCCCGATGGCCGACGTGCTCGACGCGGTGGAGGCCGCCTTCCGTGACGTGGCGGCTGGTCGCGACCGCTCGCCGCTGCGGTCGCACGTCGATCTGTCCGACGGCTCGCTGCTGATCATGCCCGGCGTGCGCGACTCCGGCGCTGGCGCCAGCGTGAAGGTGGTCACCGTCATGCCGAACAATGCGCAGCGCGGCCTGCCGACCATCCACGCCATCGTAATCTGGTTCGATGCCGGAACGGGCCGCCCGCTGGCCCTGCTTGATGGGGCGGCGGTGACCGCCATGCGTACCGGGGCCGCCTCTGGCGTCGGCACCCGACTCCTGGCACGGACCGATGCGGAGACGCTGGCCGTCATCGGTGCTGGCGGCCAGGCCGAGTGGCAGATTCGCGCCGTGTTGGCCGCGCGACCGATTCTCCGCGTGCTCGTCTATTCGCGCGATGCCCGGCGTCGCGACGACTTTGCGGGGCGCATGTCTGATGTGACCGGGGTCGAGGTGACGGGTGCCCCATCGGCGGAAGCTGCCGTGCGCGAGGCCGATGTGATCTGCTGCGCGACGACCTCGATCAAGCCGGTGTTCGAGGCGGCGTGGGTGGCTCCGGGGACGCACGTCAACGGCATCGGCGCATACCACCTGGGAATGGT
>JBPCKH010000137.1:0-19438 GCA_051004475.1 Candidatus Limnocylindria bacterium
CCTATTTCCTGGTCCGGGAATACCTGCCTCGCATCGACTGGGGCTTCGTCTGGCCGCTCATTCTGGTCGGGGTTGGCGTCCTGATACTGTTGGGGGCCGCTCGCCGACGCTAGAGGTTGCGCCGATCCGGGTTTGACCGAAATTCCCGACCATGGGCGGCACCAGGCCGCTACACACGCGGGTCTCGTGCTCGGGCAGCGCCGATACTTCGGCGGAGCCCCGCGCAAACATGCTCCCGGGCCGGCAACGACCGACATTTCGGCGCAAGCCGCGCGAGACGAGCCTCAGTCGCGAAGCGCGGCTCGGCGCCGCGCCACGAGCCGCATCAGGCGCGGACTCCACCCCCGCCCGCGCAGGGACCAGGCGACGGCCGCCATGGCCATCAGCCCCCCTGCGACCAGCTTGAGGCTGGAGGCGCTCACGAGATCGCCGCGCTCGCCCTGCGGCGGATCGGGGAACTGGAAGCCATAGTTCCATGGCGGCAATGCCCGCGCCGCGTTGATGTACCAGTCAGGCATCGGCAGCGCTGCCCCGAGCGGGAAGACCAGGATCCCGACGACCACGACCAGCGCCAGGTAGCCGACCGCCAGCTCGCGCCATGCAGGTCGGCGCAGGAGTTCGTCAACGACATATGCGACCGCGATCAGCGCGAAGATGACGGCGGTCAGATAGTGATACGCGAACGAGGCGCGCTCGATCCGGGTCCATGGCGCCATCTGGAAGGCGAAGGCAGCAACCACCAGCACCAGGGCCGCCGAGCGTCGCTTCCACGCCAGGAAGGCGCACACCACGATGGCCGGCACGCCCGCCCACAGCAGGATGGGGTTGCCACCGTTGTAGATGACCGCGATCTGCTCCCCATCGTAGGCGCCGTTGAAGAACCAGGTCGGTTTCAGGCCGAGCGGCCAGCTCCACCATGGTGATGAGCTGGCGTGGCCGGCCGTCAACCCATAGTGGTAGCCGAACATCTGGGCGTGCAGCTCCTCGAGCGACCAGCCATATCCCGGACCTGCATCCGGACCGGCGAAGACATGCCCGAGCTGGAGATACGGTACATATGTCAGCGCATAGACAGTCAGTGGGATGACGAGCAGGCAGACGCCGATCCACGACCACGCGAAGCCACCCATCTCGTTCGGTTGTTGCCAGCGCGCGTCCGATCTCGGCGTGAGGAGCGACAGCCATGCCCTCCACGCCAGGAGAATCGCGGAGGCGCCGAGCATGATCCAGGCGGGCCAGCCCGCCTGCGCGCCGCGGGCCAGCACCCCGAACACCACCTCGACGGCACTGCCTGGATTGCGGCCCTCGACCTGTCCGTAGCCCATCGCGAAGGCCAGTCCCACGCCGCCAAGGACTACGCCGGTCGCCGGCAGAGCGACTTTCGCGCTCTCGAGGTCGAAGCGGATGGGACGGGCGTGCACGATCGCCAGCGCTACCCCGAGCACCAGCAGCATCGTCGCAAGGAACGGCCACGGTGCGCCGATCCCACCCACCACCGTGACGAAGGCGACGAGCGCCACGAGCAGCAGGCGACCAAGGCTGGAGCGTGCCAGGACCAGGATCCAGATGCCGGCCAGAGCGTAGAAGCCGACCCACTTGGTAGCGGCTGCCACGCCGATCAGGACGCCGACCAGCGGCAGGACCCACCAGGCGCTGCGCGCCCATCGGCCGGACCAGATCTGCCAAAAGGCGAGGTAGGCAGCAACGATGAAGACCGTCACGAACATGTCATTCATGGCAATGCGGCTCATCACATAGCTCATGCCATCGATCGCCACGAAGCCCGCCGCGAGGGCGGCGATCCTTCGGCGGCCGAACATGGTGGCGGCCAGGAGGTAGACCAGCGCCACAAGCAGCGCGCCGAACGCGACCCCGGCCACGCGCCAGGCGAAGGCGTTGCTCCCCGCGTCGAGCCGCACGAGCGCGCCGTCTCCGGTGCTCAGGATGAGCCGTCCGGCGTCGTCCGCCTGGCTGTCGGCGCTGACGTCGAATGCCATGGCCAGTGCCGGCGCGTCAAGGATCGTCTCGTCGAAGGCTGCGAGGCCGGCGCTCGTATCGTTGCGGTCGTCGATATGCGGCTCGATGGGCCACACCGCCGGCTCGCGAGCCTCTGTTACGCCGGCGACGTAGACGAGGTCCGCAATGGACTGGTAGCCGATGAGCGCCGGCGCGCCAGGCAGCGGCACTAGATCGGTCAGGGTTTGCGCATCGGCGTCGAGTGACGCGAGCCCACCTGCGGTGGCGGGGTGCTCGTCGTTGGCGGCGATCGCCCCGGTCAGCGCGAGCAGCTGCTGGTCGTCTCCGCTCCCGCGCGCGACCATCGGTCCCACCAGCGGCGCGTCCACCGTGACGATTCCCAGCTCGGCGCCGCCGGCATCGAGCGCAGGCTGAAGGGTCGTGCTGTCGAGAAAGACGACTGCGCCACGAACCGGATCGGTGACGGCAACGAACGCGGCGTCCTCGCCGGTCGCCGACACCCATGCAACGCCCCCGTACGAGCCGACGGCGACGGCCTGCATGGCGTCGGTCGCCTGATCGATGACGGCTACTCCATCCGGGCCGCGCATCAGGATCACGGCGACGTCACGCGGCACCTCGATCTGGCTGACCCCCGCGAGATCCGTGGCGATCGGCGGGCCGGCGGGCGGTGCGCGCCCATCTGGGGATGCGAGCATTCCTGCGAGCTCGTAGCTCTCCACCGTCCCGACATCGGCGCGTCCGACCAGGAGCCGCGGCGCGTCACCGTCGTAGGCGAGCGTCGCGATCGGTCCGCCGGCGTCCCAGCGCGCGAGTTCATCGCCCGTCGCCGCGTCGGACGCCACGATGGTAATGCCCCCGGCAGTTGCCGTGAACGCGATTGATTGGTCACGTCCGAGCGACGCGCGCCGTGGCGCAACCGCGATCGACGGCGAGGGTGCATCGAGACTGCTGCTACCGATCACCTTGTTCGGGTCGGCCACCACGATGCCACCGGCGATCAGGTACTTCGCCAGCATCGGGTGAGTCCACTCGTACACGTCGCGATTCCAGTCGTTCTGCCAGTTGCTGATCCACTCCGTCGCGGAGCGGGCGTGATACACCTCGTCGAAGTGGTTTCCGCGGGGCACGTCGAGCCTCCACAGCCGGAAGACGAGCGCGAAGGCGACGAGGCCCAGGAGCAGCAGGGCGTCGCGGCGGTCGAGACGTCGGGTTGGTTCGCGCAGATAGGCGTCGGCCGGATTGGTCGCCAGCCATCCGGTCAGCGGCATCGAGCGCCGCGCGGGCTCGGCCGATGGATCGTCGGCGGCCCACTCTTCGGCACGCGGGGCACGCTCCGGCCCGCGCGGCGGCGGCGCGGCTGATCGCAGGTACTCCGGCTCCGGTCGCCGCACGATCATCAACGCTCGCCATGCGACGACGCCGAGAACGGCGACCGCCGTCAGCGAAACCAGCCAGATGCCCCAATCGGTCAGGAGGGTGCTCGTCAGGAACGCGTCCTGTGGCATCGGCTCGCCATGAGCGCCCGGGTTGATGATCTGCCCGGTCCACGACCAGTCCTCTGTGTAGACCCAGTAGATGTTGGCGAAGAAGGAGAGGCTGAGACCGGCATAGATCCACGGCCAGATGCGTCCCGAGAGGAGCAACGGCGCGGCCAGGGCCAGCGCCGGGAAGAGATAGCGCTCGTGCACGCGCGTCGGCAGCACGAAGAACGCGGCAGCCAGGAGAAGCGATGCAAGCAGGACTCCGCGCAGGTCGTCTCGTCGCGCCACCTGCACCAGCGCCAGTATCGCGACCGCGGAGAACAGCAGGGTTCCGACGAGCTGCCAGCTGAGCCCGATCGACCCGAGCATCAGGACGACGCTCGCATCATCTCCGCGCTGGAACGTGTCGCCCAGCCCGCTCCATGGGTTGCGCCAGAGGCTGAAGGCGTTGATGGTCAGGCCCTGGTACGTGCTCGCCGCCTCGACGAATTTGCCGATCAGGCTGCCGTTCGGATCCGCCGCGGGCAGGATGCCGAGCAGGCCGCGCGGGTCGCCCCCTGGGAGCGGGGCGTAGAGCGCCATCCCGAACGGCAGGAGCAGGACCGTCAGCGTGCCGACGCCGACCGCCAACGAGGTCAGGACCCGCAGCCGGTCTCGACGGCCGGCGTGTTCGGGGTCGCTGGAACGACCGAACAGGTGGCGACGCAGGCCGACGATCGCAACGATGGGGATCAGGAAGGCGAACTGGAACTTGACGAGCAGTGCGACGACGGCGCCGAACGCCGCGACCTCCGTCCAGCCGCGTGCGAGCGCGTAGATCGTGGCGAGCAGAATGAGAGTGCCGACCGAGTCGATCTGACCCCACACGGCCGAGTCGAAGATGGTGCCGGGGTTGAACAGGTAGATGGCCGCTGCCGCGATGCCCAGTGTCTCAGCGTGTACCGCGAACCGGGTGCGGTCAAGCAGCTCAGCGCCCCAGCGCCGGCAGATGACGAACAGGAGCCAGGCCACTCCAACGTCTGCGAGGATTCCCGGCACCTTCACCAGCCCTCCGGTGGCGTCCTGGCCGACCAATGGAGCCAGGGCACTGCCGATGGCGCCCAACGCCCAGAGCACGTACAGGTAGCCCGGCGGGTAGTCGCTGAAGTAGCCTGCCTCGTAGAATTCACCTGGCCCGATGCTTGCGAGCCGGATGCCCCAGGCAGTAAAGGCGCCGATGTCGTTGGACAGGCCGCTGCGCGGCAGGTAGACGCCGGCTATGAATACGCGCAGGACAAGGCCGAGGACGAGGAGCGTCGTGAGGATCGTGCCGGCGTCGAAACGCCGTATTGGATCGAATACCCCCACGCCCCGTCGGCCGAAGGGGCCACGGAACACCAGGGGCGGCGCCCTCGAAAAGAGCGCCGTCTCGTCATGCACGCCAAGGTGGCGGTGAGTATACATCGAGCCTCCGACATGCCCGACGGGGTCCGGGTTGCACCGTGGCCGCCGCGCGCGGTGAGGTCCGGGATCCCCTACAGCGATAACACGGTCGCATTCGCGGCCGTGTTGGTGGTGCTTCTCGCCTTCGGCATCTACCTGCGCACGATGCTCCCCGCGACTGGATTCTGGGACACCGGCGAGGCGCAGACCGTGCCGCCGACGCTCTCCATCTTTCATCCAACCGGATTTCCGACCTACGCGATGCTCGGATGGCTGTGGAGCCAGTTGCCGATCGGCGAGGTGGCGTGGCGCGTGAACCTTCTCTCGGGAGTGTCGGTCGCCCTCGCATCGGGGCTCGTCGTGCTCATCGCCGGGCACCTCATCGCCGAGCGGGATCGCGTCATGCGCGCCACAGCCGCCGGCATCGCGGGGGCCGCCTTCGCCTTCGCGTCCGAGCCATGGGAGAACGCGACGCGCGCCGATGTGCACGCCATCAGCATCCTGTCGGTCACGCTGCTGGTGTGGCTGCTCTTCACGTGGCGGGCGGCCGAGCGGGCGGGGTCGCCACGAGCAGGGGGTTGGCTCATCGCCGCCGCGCTGACGTTCGGGCTCGGGCTCGGCGTGCATCCGCTGATCGGCCTTTTCGCCTTCGGCATCGCCGCCTGGCTCTTCGTGGTTGACCGGTCATTCTGGCGGCGCTGGAGGCTCATCGCGTTGTGCTGCGCTGCGTTGGCGCTGGGCATCGGTACCTTCGCCTACATCTGGGTCCGAGCGATCACCGATCCGGAACCGGCGCTGTTCTACGCCCGGCCCGACACCTGGGACCGGTTCCGCTATCTCGTCTTCGCCGAGCAGTTCAGCGGGCTGTTCCGCGACTTCCAGGATCCGCTGGCCGACCTGTCAAGGAAGTGGGCCGATACGGAACCCGTGCTGGCCGCCCAGTTCGTGGCTCCCGGCTGGCTGCTGGTGGCCATCGGAGCGGCAATCGTCGCCGCCCGCTCACTGGGAACGTTCGCCGCTCTCGCGCTGTTCGTGGTCGGCAACGTCCTCTACTCGATGAACTTCCGCGACGGCGACATCGATCGCTACTACATGCCGACCGTGGCCGTGCTCGCGCCGCTGATCGGGGTGGCGCTGGCGACCATCGCCGCGGCATCCGCACAGGCGGTCGCCGAAACCGGTCGCCGGCTCCTCACCGAGATCGATATTCGCCGCCGGCTGGCGGCGCTCGGCGGCGCCCTCGTACTCGGACTCGGCGCGCTGCTGCCGGCTGCGTCGCTGGTGACCGGCTACGCGGCGCATGACCAGAGCCAGAACCGGGACGCCGACGACTGGGTCGCCTCGGTCTATGGCCTGTTGCCGCCGAATGCGGTCGTCGTGAGCTGGTGGAGCTATAGCACGCCGCTCTGGCACCATCGCTGGGTCCTCGGCGAGCGCCCGGACGTGACGATCATCGACGAGCGCGACATCCTCGATGAGGGGTACCGTACGATGAACAACGCGATCGGTGCCCATTTCGGCAGGCGTCCGGTGTACGTGGTGCTTCCGAGCTGGGAACGCGAGCTCGTCACCGCGCGCTGGGAGATGAGCACGCTACCGACGCTGCCCGGATTTACCCGCCTGCTTCTCGTCGAAGGACCATCCACATGACCGAACCTGCCTCGCCGCGCCTCACGTTCTTCTTCCCTGCCTACAACGAGGAGGAGAATGTCGACGAGACGGTGCGCCGCGCTCTCAACGAGGTCGGGTTGCTGGTGGACGGCTCCATCGAGGTCCTGGTGGTCGACGACGGCTCGACCGACCGAACGCCGGAAATGGCCGATGCGCTTGCGGCGGCGGATCCGCGCGTGCGAGTCCACCACCAGGAGAATCGCGGCTACGGCGGTGCGCTGCGCGCCGGCTTCGCCAATGCCACGGGTGACCTGGTCTGCTTCAGTGACGGTGACCTCCAATTTGACCTGCGCGAGATGTCGCGCCTGCTGTCGCGCCTCAACGATCCGACTGCGAAGCCGGTCGATGCGGTGATCGGCTATCGCATCAAGCGCCGCGATCCTCCACATCGGATCTTCATTGCCAAGACCTACAACGCGATCGTCTCCGTGCTCTTCGGCCTTCGGGTGCGCGACATCGACTGCGCCATGAAGATGTTCCGACGCGAGGTGTTCGACGGGCTTCCGCTCGAAACGGATTCCCCGTTTCTGTCCGCGGAGCTGCTCATCAAGCTGCGCGCCCGCCGCGTGCGGATGGCCCAGGTCGGGGTGAACCACTACCCGCGCGCGGCCGGCACGAACACCGGCGCGTCCTTCCAGAAGATCCTGCGCACGTTCCGCGACATCGGAAAGCTGCGCCTGGCGCTCTGGACGCGCCGGTCCGACGTGCTGGGGGCTCCCCGCCCACACTGACCCTGACGCTGCCGCGAACGATGAGGGATGAGGGTGGACCCGCCGGGCGGGGCTACCAGCCATCTCCCATTGCCATCTGACGAAACCTCGCGGGTTTCGGGCCGAGCTCGATCGGGTGTCGATACATCGAGCGGAATTCACGGGGGCCCGGTGCCGTGTTGCGTGATCGCGATAGATCGAGCGCCGGCTTGCACGAGTCACCCGCCGCGGCGGCGCTCACGCTCGCAGGTGCTCGATATATTGCGAGAATCGCGCTCGGGGCAGCCTCGCGTGAACCTCGCTCAATACATCGAGTTCAGCTCTCCTCGGCGGGTGGCCCCTTCTCCCCGGAGAGGTCGACGTCGAGGGAGTTGACGAACTCGCGGAAGACGGCGAGGCGCTCCTCCTCCTCGGCGGTTCCCACTTCGGTGCTATCGGGCTCGACGCCGGCCTCGTCCAGGACGCGTTCGTCGACGTAGATGGGTGACCCGGTGCGGACGGCGACCGCGATGGCGTCCGAGGTTCGCGAATCAACCTCGTTCTCCTCACCGCTGGCGTTCTCGAGGTACAGGCGAGCGTGGAAGGTTCCGTCGATGACATGGGTGACCACGACGCGGCTGATGCTGGCGCCGATCGACGAGAGCAGGCTGACGATGAGGTCATGCGTGAGCGGTCGCTCCGCGGAGAGGCCCTGGAGGCGCATGGCGATGGCGTTTGCCTCGGATGGACCGATCCAAATGGGCAGGTATCGGTCTCGTTCGGACTGCTTGAGGATCACCACGTGCTGGCTCGAGAGCATGTGCACGCGCACGCTCTCCACCACCATTTCGATGAGCCTGACTCGGCCGAACGGCTGCTCCGCAATGGACCGATTCTAGCGCCGCCTATTCGAGGACGAGCCGCAGGACACCCGCTTCCGTCAGCAGGAAGGCCACCGGCGGTCCATCGCTGACCGACGTCACGGAGAGGCCACGGACGTCGGCGAGCGCCGCGGACCCCGGGCCGTCGCTGGGAGCCATCCACTGCCGGACGAAGGCCCCATCGACGCGCTGGAAGGCGATGACTCGATCGTTCGCAGCGTCGTAGACGTACAGGAAATCGCGGTCGCCCACCGTCGCTCCGTCGAGGAGGCGGTAGTCGAGCTGTGGCCGCACATCGGCGTCAGGGGGGCGGTCCAGCGAGTAGTCGGCCTGGTCGCGCGGCGAGCCGAAATCGACGCGCGTGACTGTATCGGCGTGGAGCAGCCAGGCGTTGACATCCACCCGCAGGTCGCGTGCGTCGCGAGGATCGAGGTCGGGCGCCTCGGTCAGAAACGACGTGGGGGCCTCAGGGTACGTGACCGGGATCACGACCGGCGGCGCCCACCGGTCGATCTCGCCAGTGGCGCCGTCGACCACGTAGAGATTGAAGATCTCGAGCGGCGGCCGATGCTGGAGCGCGCCAATCAGGGTCGTCTCCGAGCTGAGCTCGGCCGCTCCTGCCAGTGGCATCTGGCGCGGAATGCGCTCGGCGAGATCGATGCGCCACGCCGTCCGTTGTCGGTCGATGACCACGACGTCGGTGGCGGCGGTGGCCATCAGCCACGGATCGCCGGGGGTCTCGGCGGTCTCCAGGGCCTGGCCCGCGCGATAGATCACCGTGGCGCTGCCATCCGCCGGGTCGACCCGTACGATCCTGCCGCGACCGGCGTCCAGGATCCAGAGCGAGCCGTCGCTGGCCGCGACCATGTCGGTCGCATCGACATCGTCGAGACTGGCGGCCAGGTCGACCACCGGATCAGGTGCGTCGATGCGGGCGACCTGGTACAGAGCGTCCAGACGGCGATCGATCCGTCGCCGCAGGGGAGCCAGCTCCTCGTCGGCAACGCCGACGCTCGAGGCGCGCGCGACCGCGGTATGCGCATCCGCCAGCAGCTCGATCGCCCGATCGGGGTCACGGTCCACCAGGTCGACGCCGTCGACTCTCTCCTCGACCACCCCGACGAGCTGGACGGCCTCGGAGATCGACTCACGGGCAACGCTCGCACGCGGAATGGCATCCGTCGGGCGCGCGCTTGGCAACCCCGCCACCGTCGATCCAGCGGCCAGGATCCCGGCGACGAGCACCATGCCGGCCAGCCCGAGCCGGCGCCGGCGGCCCTGATCGCGCTCGGCCGTGCGTGGGATGCTGCGCGGGTATTCGGGGCGGCGGCGTGGGACGAACGCCAAGATCCAGCTGATCACGGTGAGCAGAGCGCGCCCGAGGGCCGACTTGGCTCCCTCGGCGACGTCGCCTGCGCGGTGCAGGCCGCGGCCAATGGCATCGGCCAGCGGCACGGGACTCTGATCCGGCAGCCCGGCGAACGGCTCGGCCGGCCGTACCGGCTCCAACTGATGGATCGTGACCGTGGAAGCCAGCTCCGTCACCTGGATGGCCAGGATGCCGTCGGAACCCGATCCACCCCGGATGGTGAACACGTGCTGCAGGTGCTCGACCGCCTGGCCGGGTCGCATGGCGGCCAGGGCGTCCTTCAGCTCATCCACCCCGACGGTGTGCGCGAAGTGACGGCTCACGAGCGCAATGCGGTCGTCGGTCGCAAGCGCCCCGTGCCAGGCGTACGGCTCGATCTCGAGCGCCTCGCCGAGCGACGCGGCAACCCGGCGACGGCGGATCCTCGGGTCCTCCTCGGTCACGGCCGGCGGAGGCGGAACCTCGTACATGCGCCCATCTCGCACGATGACCGCGCTCGCAGGACCCAGCTTGACGGCATGCGCCTCGTGCCCGCGCACCACGACCGCCACGACGCTGACACCCGTGCGGCGCGGAATCCCGAGACGCTTTCGGCCGTGGTACAGGCGCCGATTCGCCCCTGCCAGCGCACGCGCCAGCGACACCGTGACCCCGGCCGAGAGGTCGTAGTAGTAGTCGCGCTGGACGGCATCGAGCGCCTCCCGGGCCGCCCGAGCAAGCGAGGCGTTACCGCCGGTCAGCTGCGCCAGCAGAAAGAGGCTGCCCTTCGTGCGCGCCAGTGCGCCGACCGTCGGCTCGTGGAAGGTGGTGAGGTCGAACGCGTCCGCGGGCCGCTCCTCGGCGGACGGCAATCCGATCCTGGTTGCGACGCGATTGCTCATGCGGACGCGGGTGCTCGTGGATGGTGGCTCGCGCGAATTATAGGGGCCGATCGAATCCAGGCCGACCCACCGATACCGCCAGTCCGATCAGCACGATCGTCGCCCCCGGCCGTCCACGCATCCGTTCGTTGACGGCCCAGGTCAGCGCATCGGTGCGCAGCTTCAGCTCCTGCGCAAGCATCGGGTCAGATGCCTCGACATGCGCCGTACCACCGGTCACGCGCCGTACCCTGCTTGTCAGCGGCCCGCGTTGCAGGCGAGCATCGACCACGACCTCGTCCCAGGCAACGCGCACCTGCGCCAGTGCGAGCTGTTCGTCGGCGGTTGCACCCATCGAGGCGTTGAGGGCCCGCCGCACGGCCGCGCCTGCCTCCTCGCGTCCGCTCATGCGTCTGGCTCCAGCCGGCCTTCGCTGATGCGCCAGATCGCGGCGTGCCGTCGACGGGCTCCCTCGAGTGTACCGGGGTCGGCGGTTGTGACGATCACCTGGCCGCGATCGGCGAGCAGATCCGAGAGCCGCGCCGCCCGCTCCGGGTCGAGCTCGCTGAAGACGTCGTCGAGCAGGACGATGGGTCGCGGACCGTCGGCGCCGAGGAGATCGGTCTCGGCCAGCTTCATGGCAAGGATGATCGTGCGCTGCTGGCCGCGGCTGGCGTGACTGGCGACGTCCCGGCCGGCCAGCTCGGCCCGGAGATCATCTCGCTGAGGCCCCACCAGGCTGACGCCGTTCCACGCCTCCTTGCGGCGGACATCGCCGATTCGACGCCGATAGGCCGTATACAGCTCGGCGGTCGATGGCATCCGCGCTCCAGGATCGTCGCGCTCCGGCCAGCTCTCCTTCAGGCCGTCGAGGTAGGCGAGGCCGACGGTCGACCCTCGTTCATCGTCGGACGCCACCGCCCCGTGCAATGGGCCGATGCGCTCAACGAGATCGGCAAGCACCTCGAGGCGCGCCCGCATGACGCGCGCACCGAGCTGGGCCAACTGCTCGTCCCAGAAGTCGAGGCTCTCGATGGGCGCTTCCTCGGCACGGATGGAGCGCAGCAGGGCATTGCGTTGGCTGACGACGCGTGCGACGTCGACGAGATCACGCGCCGCGGCCCGGTCCCGCTGCGCCACAATGCCGTCCAGGAAGCGGCGCCTGTCCGATGGAGATCCGACCAGCAGCAGCATCTCCTCCGGGCGGAAGAGCACCACGCGGGCAACCTCCGACAGAGTCGCCGATCGACGGGGAACGCCGTTGACCATGAGGCGCTTGCGAATGCCCGGCGTCGGCTCCGCTCCGGGCAGCACAAGCTCGACCGTCGATCCGCCGCTGCCTGTCCCGCCGGCCAGCTCGAGCCGGATGCGAGCGAAGGGTGCGCCGTGACGCACCAGCTCGGCATCGACGTCGGCGCGGTGCGAACGACCGACGATCGTGGCATGAATGGCCTCGAGCAGGTTCGTCTTGCCCGTGCCGTTCGGACCCGCAACCACGGTGAGGCCGGTGTTGGGAATCAGCTCAGCCGCCGCGTAGCTGCGAAAGTCGGTGAGCGATAGACGCGTCAGCTCCATCGTGGCTTCGGTGGCACGCGACGTGGCGCGCAGGGCCATGGACGCGCCTACGACGCGGTCCGAACCGGCATGATGACGTGAACGTAATCGTCCTTGCCGATGCCGCGGATGACCCCGGGCGCAAGCGGGCCGGAGAGCTCCAGAACGGCCTCATCGGAACCGAGATTGCTGAGCACATCGATCAGGTAGCGAGCGTTGAACGCGATCGCGGTCGGTGATCCCTCGATCGCCGCATCGACCGTATCGGCGTTGTCTCCGACGTCCGCGGCGTGCGCGGTGATCGCAACTCCCGTTCCATTGGCATCGTCGCCACCAATCTCGATCTTCACGATATTGGCGCTGTCCCGGGCGAAGATGCTGGCTCGCCGAGTGCCCGCCAGGAAGGCCTCGCGGTCGATGACGGCCCGCGAGCTATGCGACGCCGGAATGACCGGCTCATAGTTGGGGAACTGACCCTCGATCAATCGGCTCACGAGGTCGATGCCCTCGACGTGAAAGAGAACCTGGCTCTTGTTCGGGGTGACCGTGATCTCGATCGGTGTCTCCGTGTCGGGCATGATTCGCATCAGCTCCGCGAAGGACCGGCCTGGCACCACGATCGTGATCTCCGGGTCGACCGGCTTGTCGAGCGTCAGCGTCCGGACCGCAATGCGGTAGTTGTCGGCCGCGGCCAGTGTCATCCGATCGCCTGTCAGCTTCGTGAGCACGCCCGTCAGGATGGGGCGACTCTCATCCGAAGCCGCCGCAAACACGACCTCGCCCAGGGCCTCACGCAGGACACGCGCATCGACACTGGTCGCCGGCGCGTCGCCGATCGCGGCAACCACCGGGAACTCATCGGCCTCGATGCCCTTGATGCTCGAGCGATTGTTCCCGCAGGTGAGCTTCAGCGTTCGATCCTTCGGTGAGAGGACGAGATCGATGCGCTGATTCGGCAGCGACGCAACGAGATCGGTCAGCAGCTTGGCCGGAACCGTGATCTCTCCCTCCTCGGTCACCTTGCCGGGCACCCAGCAGTTGATTCCGATCTCGAGGTTCGTGGCAGTTAGCTTCAGTCCCGAGTTCTCGGTCTTGAGGAGCACGTTGGCCAGGACTGGCAGCGCGGCGCGGCTGCTCACTGCACGACTCACCGTACTGAGGCCACGAGCCAAGTTCTCCTGCATCACCGAGATGTTCATGCCGACCTCATCTTCCTGGATTTCGCGAACCTGCTGTTTATCCACGATCTTGTGTCTTCGTACCATCGGTTATCTAAGAGAATATCTACCCGTCATCGTCTCTCGTAGTGATGTTGATGGTGTGGATGAGTGCCATCATCGCGACCACGGCGGAGCGTCCAGGTGTCGCGCGGATAACTCGTTCCCGGCGGTTGATATTCGGGAGTTCTATCGGGTACGAGCGATGGAGAAGCTCGGCACGACGGTGGATGAAGGGTAGCGCGTCATCCTGATAAGAGGGCCGATTGTCCACATCGGGCCCGAGATATCCACCAGATCGGGCCAGTTATCCACGAATAACGTGATTTGGTGCATGCGCGCACTGGATCGGCGCGACCGGGTGGGGGTCCGTCACTCCGAATAGATCATCTCCCGCACGGCGCTGATCTCTCGCCGCATTTCGTCGTTTTCCTGGAGCTCGCGGGTGATCTTGCCGTAGGCATGCAGGACGGTTGAGTGATCGCGCCCGCCCAGCTCGGCGCCGATGCGCAGCAGGCTTATGTCTGTCTCCTCGCGAATCAGAAACATCGCGATCTGGCGTGGCACGACGATGGCGCGATCACGCTTGCTGCTGCGCAGCTGGTCCAGGTTGACGCCGTAGTAGTCGGCCACCGCGCGCACGATGCGCTGCGGTGTGATCGACCGCTTGCGCGGGTTGTACATGACGTTGCTGAGCACCGCGCTGGCCAACTCGATGTTAACCGGCATGCCGCTCATGGAGGCGTACGCGACAACCCGGTTCAAGGCGCCCTCCAGCTCGCGAACGTTGCTCACCACCTTGCGGGCAATGAAGTCGATCACCTCGGACGGAATAAGGTGGAGTTGATCCTCTGCCTTCGAGCGCAGGATCGCGATGCGCGTCTCGAGGTCCGGCGGGGTCAGGTCGGCGATCAGTCCCCACTCGAACCGGCTGCGGAGGCGCTCCTCCAAGGTGGTGATCGCCTTCGGTGGCCGATCGCTGGAGAGCACCACCTGCTTGCCGGCCTCGTGAATGGTGTTGAACGTGTGAAAGAACTCTTCCTGGGTTCGCTCGCGGTCGGCGATGAACTGGATGTCGTCGATGAGCAGCACATCGATGCGTCGATATCGGTTTCTGAAGTCCTCCATCTTCTGTTCGCGAATGGCGTTGATGAAGTCGTTCGTGAACTTCTCGCTGGTCGCGTACAGGATTCGCTTGCGGGGGAACTTCGCGACCACCGCGTTACCGATGGCGTGCATGAGGTGCGTCTTGCCGAGGCCGACGCCGCCGTACAGAAAGAGCGGGTTGTACGCGTGCCCGGGCCGCTCGGCCACGCTCAGAGCCGCGGCATGGGCGAGCCGGTTGGCGCTGCCGACGATGAAGTTGTTGAAGGTGTAGCGCACGTTGAGGTTGATTGCGTTGCCGCCTGCGCTGAGCGGCGGCATCTGGATCTGCGACTCCTCGTCGACCTGGGACGGGAGGGGGCCGGACGCGTCGGCGACGACGAACTCGAGCTGGACCGACCCGCCCACGACGCGTGCCAGTGTCTGGCTGATGAGCGGCCGATAGCGGTTGTCGAGCCAGTCGCGGGCGAAACCATTCGGTGCGGAGATCCGACAGCGGTTGTCGTCGATCTCGACGAGCTCCGTGTCCTTCAGCCAGGTCTCGAAATTGGCCGGGGAGAGTGAGACCTGCAGCTCACCGAGGGCGGCGCGCCACACCTGCTTGGCATCCATAACGACCTGCTCCGAACCGATCTGCGGGGCTTCCCGCTGGGGCTGATGAGTCCGCCTCCGAGCCGAGATCGGACATCATTTCGGGCGGTCCGGGTCGGGGGTCGCGCCACTATAGCAGCGCCCGAAAGTGTGGGGCAATGGATCGAGGCGATCGACCCCGACGGTGCTCAGATGTCCGGATCGCATGCCTGGGCTCGGTCCAATTGCCGCGTCGTTTCACTCAGCGGCTGGCCTGGATCGCGAAGCGTCCTCGATTCATCTGAGGCGTGCATTGTGGGCCGCAATCGACTCATCGAGGGTTCCGAATCACGCCTCGCGTGAACCCAGACGCTCCAGCCGGTGATTCGCTGACGTGATGCACGCACGGCGTGAATCGGCACGTTTCGCCGCAGCGACCAGCCCCGCGGCGCTGTGATCGGCTCCGAACCGCTCGGCCCTCGGGTTTGACCGAGTTCCGCCCCACCGGTAGAATCGCGACCCAGAGCGAGAACGGACCAACCGCATGTTGTGCGCAGGGCTGGCGATACGCCAGCCGTTCGTGTGTTTGATGGCCCAGATCGTGAATGTTGAACGAGGAAACGGCACGCACCCATGTCGAAGAGGACGTATCAGCCCAAGAAGCGCGCGCGCAAGCGTGAGCACGGCTTCATGGCCCGGATGGCGACGAAGGGCGGTCGCCGCGTGCTGGCTCGTCGTCGAGCCAAAGGGCGCAAGCGACTGACAGTCTGACCGCCGGCAAGGCCGACGCGCCCGTGCCTATGCTGCCGATGCTTCGGCGCCGCGCGGATTTCGAGGCCCTCGGCCGGAACGGGACCGCACGCTCGACGCCGCTCATGGTCATGCGGTTGGCGCGGACCGAGCGGACGGAGACGCGGATCGGACTTTCGACACCCCGAACGCTCGGTGGTGCGGTTGAGCGAAATCGAGTGCGACGTCGTCTGCGGATTCTGCTCCGCGAGCGGATCGGACGGATCGGTCCCGGATGGGACCTCCTGCTGATCGCGCGGCCGGCCGCCGTCGACGTGAGCCAGGCATTGCTGGGAGAAGCGATCGACGTCCTACTGGCGAGATCGAACATCGGTAGATGAAGAGAATCGGTTTGGGATTGATCATCGCGTATCAGAGGCTGACATGGTGGATGCCGCCGAGCTGCCGCTATTCGCCGACCTGCTCGCAGTACACCTACCAGGCCATCGAACGCCACGGACTGCTGCGTGGTTCGTGGGCGGGCGTGAAGCGCATCGGCCGATGCAATCCGTTCCATCCGGGTGGCTATGACCCGGTCAGCTAGACGAGAGAAAGCGATTTGACCCCGATCATCGGAGCAGGGTTCCTGGGGATCGAGCATTTCACCCCGCCGTGGGACGTCTTCTTCCTGCCGCTCTTCAACCTGCTGGTCTTTCTCTACGAGATCCCGTTCTTCGACTTCGCGCTGGCGATCATCATCTTCACGATCATCATCCGCACTGTCCTGGCTCCGCTGTTCATCAAGCAGATCCGTTCGCAGAAGGAGATGCAGCGGATGCAGCCTCTCATCCGCGAGGTGCAGCGCAAGCACAAGGGTAACCGCCAGAAGGTCTCCGAGGAGACGATGGCGCTTTACAAGGAGCATGGCGTCAACCCGGCCGCTGGCTGCCTGCCGGTCGTCCTCCAGCTTCCCATCCTGTTCGCCCTCTACCAGGCGCTCATTCGCGCGTCGGGCATCATCCAGGGCTTCAATCCGGACAGCGGCAACCAGGCGGCTTTCGATACCCTCCGCGCGCAGAACCTGGTGACGGCGGTCGAGGGCCGTACGGATTGGTACAGGATCGCCATCGACGGCTCCTGCAACCTGCCCGAGTTCAACCAGTTGCCGCAGTTCCTGCCGCTGAACTGCCAGCTCATCGATCCGATCCAGCTTCAACAGCCGGTTAACACCACCATCGGCTGGCTGTTGGGCCTCGATCTCGCCCAGATCGACACTGTCTTCGCGCTCCCGCTGTTCGGCGGGTTCGCGCTCTCTCTCCTGGCCGTCATCGCCGCCATCCTGCAGTTCGTGCAGGTCAAGATGACGAGTCCAAGGCCCAACCCGGAAGACCCGACGTCCGGCATGACGAGCACGATGACCTACACGTTCCCGTTGCTCACCATCGTCTGGGGCGGCATCTTCCCGAGCGGCCTGATCCTGTACTGGATCGTGTACACCGCGTACCTCGTGATCCAGCAGTTCACGATCATGGGATGGGGCAACCTCTTCCCGATCTTCGGTTGGCAGCCTTCGTGGGCGCCAGGGCCGGAGGCGGGTATCACGCCTGCGTCGCGTCCGAAACAGACCGATACCGACGCCGCGCCGACCGAGGCACCCAAGCCCACCCCTCCACGCGCACCCTCGCCGAACGCCGTCCGCGGAAACAACCCGCGGCCCGGGAGTCGACCGAAGGGCAACGCCAAGCGACGAGGCCGTAGGCGATGACATTTCGAGAGTTCACCGGGAAAAACGTTGAAGAGGCGATCCGAGCCGCAATGGCCGAATTCACCTCCGACCTGAGCGATCTCGACATCGAGATCCTCGCCCAGGGCAGCCGAGGCGTGCTCGGTGTGGGCGCCGAGGAGGCGCGCATCCTGGCGGCGCCGAAGTCCGCGGTCGCCGCGGCCGAGTCGGTCCGCGTCGAGAGCACGCCGATCGCTGCCGAAAGGAAGCCGCAGGAGACTCCCGAGCCAGAACCCGTCGTCTCCTTCGAGGCCGATCCTTCGGACGACAACCCGGCATCGGAAGAAGACGCCGCGCCGGCAGAAGACGCCGCGTCAGAGGAGGATGCTGCGCCGGTCGACCTTGCGGTGGCCGCGGTCGATGCCGACGAGCAGGTCGCCGAGCTCGAGCGCGCCGATGCTGCACGCCGCACCCGTGGCAGCAGGGGCCGAGGTGGTCGCGGCCGCAACGGGCGTGATCGTGAGCACGCAGTCCGCGAGCCGCGGCCGGAGCGCGGTCCGCGACCCGACCGCGCTGGCCGCGAGCCGGCACCGTTCGTGTCCGGCAAGCCGATCGAGGAGCTGAGCGACGAGGAGCGCGCGACGCTCGAGACCGCCCGGACGGTCCTGACCGAGATGTTGGGTCTGATGGCGTTGAGCGGCTCTGTCGAGATCGTCAGCGATGGGGATGCGGCCCGCCTGAACGTCCGTGGCGATGATCTCGGGGTGCTGATCGGGCGTCGCGGCGAGAAGCTGGCCAGCCTTCAGCACATCGTCAACCTCATCGTCGGACGGCGGGAGGGGCAGCATCATCGTATCGCCATCGATGTGGAGAACTACCGCGGCAAGCGGGAGCAGCAGCTTCGCGACGTTGCCGACCGAGCCGCCAAGCGTGTCGTCCAGAGCGGGAAGATCATTCAGCTCGAGGCGATGCCGGCGATCGAGCGGCGCGTGGTGCACATGGCTCTGCTCGAGAATCCTCGAATCCGGACGCAGAGCGTCGGCGTCGAACCGAATCGGCGAATCGTGGTGCTCCCGGCGGGCCAGGTCAAGGAGTAAGGGCTGCCGGCGCCGGCGGGGAGGCACGAGGCGCGTGGATGACGCGGCCTGCGCGGTGGGGCGCATCGGTACCTCCGGCCCATGGGTCGGTTTCGCGCCGACCCTCGATGACGGCTACGCGCTCGTCGTTGGCGGGATCTCCGACGGATCCCGGCGCACATTCGCTGATGGTGACGACCTGGTGGCGCTGGCCACCATCTACTTCGACGAGACCCTCGACGAGCCCCCCGATGATCTGGCCGCCACGCTGGGCGACATCGGGTCGTTGGTGCGACACGTCGCCGAGCACGAGACCGACCCGGCGCGTCGCCGCCTGCTGAGTGAGGCGGTCGACGCCGTGGATGACGGGCTCGCCGCCGATGTCACCATCGCCCGTCTCGGGCGGGTCCTTGGCGAAGGCGTGGACGCGACCGCGCGAATCCGCGGCCGCGTACGCGAGGTGCTGGGCGCCAGCTGATCCTCAGGCCGGCGGGCGGTCGTTGTCGGCGCGCTCGGCCGGCGGGGTCGCATCGGCCTGGGGCTCGGATGCCGGTGTGGACGCCGGCGCCTGGCTGGTGCCCGCGGTGCCGAAGACCCACTTGCCGCCCTCGGACTGCAGCTCCTGCCAGCCGGCGTATGCCATGACCAGTGCGCCGATGACAGCGACGACGAACATGATCGTGTTCAGTGAGCCGATCAGGCCGAGAAAGCCAATCCATTGGAGCGCGGTGATGACCGCTCCGGCGGCGACGACGAAGCCGAGCGCCGCCATCAGGCTGCCCTTCGACCCCGGTAGCGCCGTTCCCGATGAGAACTGCGGGAGCAGGACCACCACGGCCATGCCGAACGCCGCGAGAATGGAGAGGAAAAGCAATCCGCCCCAGTTGCTGATGAGGCCGGCAAGCACCACCGCAGCCGATCCGTAGATGGCCAGCTTCTCGTTCTGGCTAAGCTTTGAGAAGTCCATAGGAACCACACCCTCCGTGACGATCGAAACGGGCCCCCGACCCGCCCGGACCGTAGCACAGGGAGTCAAGGCAGCGCGGCGCCGGCAACCAAAGGCGGTATTGCCCGAGCACCGCCGTCCGACGATCGAAGGGTGGAGATGGTGG
>JBPCKH010000138.1:0-11703 GCA_051004475.1 Candidatus Limnocylindria bacterium
TCGTGACCTCGGGTGCCTGGCCCTGGAACGCGGTCCTCATCGGCGCCGTGGCCGTGGCGCTCGGCCTGGGTTCATTTGTGCTCACGGCCAGCGCCGACGCCGTCCTCATCGCCTTCCTCGAGCGCCGCAGCTTGAGGCGCGCAGATGTCGGACGTCTTGTGGCTGTCAATCTTGTCGCGGCGCTCCCCGCCGCTGGCGCGGTCGCCGTGGTGCTAATTGCTGCGGTCGCCATCGCTCCCGGCGAGTTCAACACGCCCGATCCGGTCGGCGGTCCCGTGCTGAGCACGCTCAACAGGCTCGCGCCATACCTGGCGCTCTTCGGCCTGACGGTGACCGCCGGTATGGCCCTCGCTGCGGTCGGTGGAAGGCTCGCCGTTCGTCACCCATCACCCGGAGTTGCGCGCGCGATGCGGTTGGCACCAGCCGTGGCGGTCAACGCGGCGCCGATGACGCATGCCGCGGCGGCATTGGTCACCCAGCTCGTGTTCATCGGTCTCACGACCATGCTCCTCAGCGTCCTGTGGGCACCCATAGGCGCACGACTGACAGGTGGCGGCGAGATCGACGTCGCCATCGGCCTCCTGCTGGTAGGCTTCGTGGCGATCTGGCTCTGCCTCGTTCTGGCAGGCGGAGCGCTCCATGCGTGGTCAGCCGCCACGTGGTCGCGACTCATCACCATGGATTGAATTGGGGATCCGAGAGGACGGTTGACCGTGTCGAATGCCCTGTTGCGCAGCGAGATCGCCGAGCTTCCGCTCGTCCACCGAGGCAAGGTGCGCGAGACGTACACGGTCGACGATCGGCACCTGCTGCTTGTCGCCACCGACCGCCTCTCCGCGTTTGACGTGGTGTTCGACCAGCCTATCCCCGACAAGGGCGTGGTCCTGACGCGCCTGTCGGCCTGGTGGTTCGAGCAGCTCGCTGACCTGGGCCGAACGCACTTCGTGAGCGCGGACCGCGAGCGGCTGCCGGAGCCGGCCCGAACGCGAGAGCTGGCGCCCCGCTCGATGCTCGTCCGACGAGCCGAGCGGGTTGACGCCGAGTGCGTCGTGCGTGGCTATCTGGCGGGCTCCGGCTGGGCCGAGTACCAGCGGACGCGATCGGTATGCGGCCACCGCCTTCCCGATGGCCTGCGCGAAGCGGATCGCCTCCCGGAACCGATCTTCACGCCGTCGACCAAGGCGGAGGTCGGGCATGACGAGAACATCAGCCGCGAGCAGCTCGCAGATCTGGTCGGTGCCGACTTGGCGGCGCAGCTCGAGGAGCGCTCGATTGCGCTCTACGCCAAGGGCGCACGACGAGCGGAAGCCGTGGGACTGATCCTGGCCGACACCAAGTTCGAGTTCGGGTTCATCGACGGCGAGCTGGCCGTGATCGACGAGGTCCTGACGCCGGACTCGTCCCGCTTCTGGGATCGCGAGGAGTACACCCCTGGTTCCAGCCCGAAGAGCTTTGACAAGCAGTACGTCCGTGACTTCGTGTCCCAAACCGGCTGGAACAAGGAGCCCCCGGCCCCGATGCTTCCCGACGAGGTCATCAGCGGGACGCGCGATCGCTATGTTGCAGCCTTTGAGCGGATGACCGGGCGACCCTGGCAGTGAGCGCCGGTTGATGCGCTGGCTGGCCGAGGTGCACGTGGCCCTCCGTTCAGGAATCGCCGATCCGGAGGGCCAGACAATCGAATCAGCGCTCCGCGCGCTGGGCTATGCGACGGTAGGCGAGGTGCGCAGCGGCAAGCTGATTCGAATCGCCTTCGATGCCCACGATCACGACGCGGCCGAGGCTGCCGTCGAGGAGATGTGCCGGCGCCTGCTCGCGAATCCCGTGATGGAGACCGCGACGTGGGAGCTGCGCGCCGACGAGCAGCAGGACGCCGAGGCAGCCAACCCATGACCGTCCTGGTGAGCCGGCCGCGGGTGGCGGTGGCCGTCTTCCCCGGGACGTGGTCAGAGCGCGACTTCGTCCACGTCGCTGCGTCGGTGCTCGGCTGGGACGCGCGGCTGGTGTGGCACGCCGAGGACGATCTCGGCAAGCCGGATGCGGTCGTTCTGCCTGGCGGCTTTGCGCACGGCGATCACCTGCGGACCGGCGCCATCGCACGCTTCTCGCCGATCATGCGCGCTGTCGAGACCTTCGCGGCGTCCGGCGGCCCCGTGATCGGCTCGTGCAATGGCTTTCAGGTGTTGACGGAGGCGGGGATGCTGCCGGGTGCGCTGCTCCGCAACGATCACCTGGAGTACCGTTGCGACTGGCAGGACCTGCGCGTCGAGCGCCCGATCTCCGCATCTGCCTGGCTGGGCGACCTGGGCGATGGCGAGGTCATCAGGCTGCCGATCAGCCATGGCGAGGGACGCTATGTCGCTGACCCTGCCACGCTCGATGACCTCGAGCGGCATGGTCAGGTGGTCCTCCGCTACTGCGACGCCGCGGGCAACGTCAGCCCGGAGGCGAATCCAAACGGGTCGGAACGCGGGATCGCCGGGGTCGTCAATCAGGGCGGCAACGTGCTGGGGCTGATGCCGCATCCTGAGCGAGCGTCCGAGTCGGAGGTCGGCGGGACCGATGGGCTGCGCCTCTTCCGCTCGCTGGAACGCTGGCTGCAGGAGCAGCCGGCGGCCGCGGAACGTCGGCTATCATCGGGCTGACCGTCCAGTATCAGCCGCAGGAGGCGAACGAGTGGATCACCACGAGCGCGATCGTCGCGACCCGCCTGACGCGGAGGACGCGTCGTCGGCATCGACCGAGCCGACAGCTTCAGATCCAGCAGAGTCTTCAGCGACCGCGGAGATCGAGAGCTGGCCGAGCCAGGACGGGTCAGTTGGATCGGCTGACGAGATGGAACGTGCAGCGTGGCCGACCGAGCCGCCCGCTGCTGGCTCCACGGATGAGAATGACTGGCCGACGACGCCGCCGGAGCGTGGCGACGAGCCAATCCTCGAGCCGGCATGGCAAACGGCTCCGGACCAGGAGGTTGCGCCTGATGTGGCCGAGCCCGAAGTGGCCGAGCCGCCCCCCAGCGAGGTTGAAGCCTATCCCGCGCCCAACGCGACAGCATCCGACGCTCATGTCGACGTCGCGGGACCGGTTGCTGGAACTGCCGCGCACGCCGTTCCGGCCGGCGAAAGCGCGACCGGCGAGAGCACCCAATGTCCGCGCTGCGGGACGGAGAATCGGCCGGGCCTGGCTTTCTGCCGCAACTGCGGTCAACGCCTGGTGGCGGCAGGGGTCGCCAGCACGGTCGAGCGGCCAGGGGCACCCGAGGGGACGATGGCCTGCCCGCGCTGCGGGACACACAATCGCGCGGGCGTCGCCTTTTGTCAGAATTGCGGCGCGAACCTGCGCGGCACTTCACCCGTTTACGTCCCGCCGTCGGTTGCCGCCGAACCCGGCGCCGAGGTTCACGATGTCGAGCGTCGCGGTGCGGTGCTCGGGCCGGTCGTGCTGCTCATCGGCCTGGTGGGCATCATCACCGGCTATCTGCTGCCGTTCCTGTACGGCATGGGCTCGCTCTTCGAGCGTGCCATGGGCGCGGACGGATACGGCCCCGCGTTCTGGACGGCCTATCCGGAGGTGGGAGCCGGTCTCGCCGATCAGGCGTACTTCGGGCTCGCCGGACCGGTGCCGATCCTGGGCGTTCTGCTCCTCGTCCTGGCAATTGGCGGGTTCATACGGGCCGTCCCGGGCCCACTCCAGACCATCGGTCTCGGGATCACGCTCCTGTGGAGCGTCGGCCTCATCGTGCTGTTCGTGGTGGTGGAGCTGGCCGGGAATTGGACCGGCGACCTCGTCGGGATGCTCCGCGTCCTGACCCCCGCCGGGATCATCTTCCTGCTCGCTTCGCTCATCGTGCTGATCGGCACCCTGACGCGCTTCGGGAGGAGCTGATGGTGGCACGCTACTGCGCGAATTGCGGTACCGAGGTCGAGGACACGGCCGTCTTCTGCCCGACATGCGGGCAGCCGATCGATCAGGCCAGCGAGACGCAGATCCCAGCCGCACCAGCCTGGCCCGACCAGGCTACCGACCGGGCCGCTGAGGCACCCTCGGAAGCGGCGACGCCGGACAATGCCGGCAGTGACCGTTTCGAAGAGCCGACGCGGGTAGAAGAGGCATCCGCACCGCCCGCCGAGCGTGACGCGTCACTGGCTCGCGCCGCGCAGGACCGCCCCGCGCAGGAGCGCCCCGCGCAGGAGCTCCCCGCGCAGGAGCTCCCCGCGCACGACCGCCCGACTCCGGACCATGCGGCGCAAAAGCGACCAGGACAGGCGCCGATCAACCTGCCGTTCACCATGCCGCTCACGCTCTCGGCCTGGCTGATCGGGGGCGGCACGGCGGTCGCAGCACTGGGCGTGATCATCGGTCTGTTTGGTGGCTTCCTGAATCCGATCGACCTGATCCTGCTGCTTGCCCTGATCGGGATCGCAGTGACGGTCTTCTTCTCAGCCAGCGTTCCGACCTTCGCGAACCTGAAGCTGGTGACGCTGGTGATAGTGCTCATCGGTTTCGGAATCGCTCTCGACCGGATCGGCTTTGGCCGGGCGGGGATTGGCGCGCTCCTCCTGTTCCTTGGAACCGCGGCGGCCGCCATCGGCGCCATCCTGCTCGAGCTTGGCCGCGATCAGCCGCTGGGCGGTCCGGGCAGGTAGCTGCCGCCAGGGCGTCATGACACTCGCGTCACCCTCGGCCGAGCAGCGGCATGGCCTGACCGAGTCCGAATACGGACTCGTCGTCGAGTCGCTCGGTCGCGCCCCGAACAGCGTCGAGCTGGGGATGTTCGGGGCCATGTGGTCCGAGCACTGCGCCTACAAGCACTCGCGTCCGCTGCTCGGGCGGCTGCCATCGACCGGCGAGGGCGTGCTGGTCGGTCCCGGCGAGAATGCCGGCGCAATCGACATCGGTGATGGGCTCGCCGTCGTCTTCAAGGTTGAATCGCACAACCATCCCAGCGCGGTGGAGCCGTACCAGGGCGCGGCGACCGGTGTCGGCGGCATCATTCGCGACATCTTCACCATGGGCGCTCGACCGATCGCGCTCCTGAACAGCCTGCGCTTCGGGCCGTTGGAGACCGATGACGAGACCGATGTGGAAGCGGCCGCCCGCAATCGCTACCTGTTCGATGGTGTCGTCGGCGGGATCGCGGGCTATGGCAACTGCATCGGCATTCCCGACGTGGGTGGCGAGATCACGTTCGACCCGTCCTACTCAGGCAACCCGCTCGTCAACGCGATGTGCGTGGGAATCGCCCGCCATGGCGAGATCACGCTGGCGCGGGCGGCCGGTGCCGGCAACGTGCTGCTCCTGGTCGGAGCTGCGACGGGCCGTGACGGCATCCAGGGCGCATCGTTCGCGTCCGCCACGCTCGGCGAGGACCGTGACGCGCGGCGGCCGGCTGTCCAGGTCGGCAACCCGTTCCTCGAGAAGCTGCTGATGGAGGCCTGCCTGGAGCTTGCGCGCCTGGATGCCGTGGTGGCCATGCAGGACCTTGGCGCGGCGGGCCTGACCTGCGCGCTGGCGGAGCTCACCGCTCGTGGTGGCGTTGGCGCCGACGTTGACCTCGAGGCGGTCCCGCGCCGCGAGGGTGGCATGACGCCCTACGAAGTTCTGCTGTCCGAGTCGCAGGAGCGCATGCTGATCGTGGTGCGGCCGGAAGCGGTGCACGAGGTACGTGCCGTCTTCGACCGCTACGAGCTGCACGCCGCGGCCATCGGCACCATTGTCGACCCGCCGGTCATACGGTGCCGGAGCGGCTCCGCGCCCGTGTGCGAGGTTCCCGGCCGCGCACTGGCCGATGATGCGCCGCGCTACACGATCTCCGGCGTTCCAGCTGCCATCGAAGCTTCGAGCTTCGTGGCACTGGCCGCCGAGCCGCCGACCGCCGCGACCCTGCTGGAGCTGCTCGCCTCCCCGAACGCTCGCGACCGGAAGCCGATCTGGCGCCGCTACGACCACATGAACGGGACGAACACGCTGGTCGGTCCCGGCGCCGGGGATGCTGCCGTGCTGCGCATCAAGGGCACCCGCCGCGCGCTCTCATTCTCACTCGACGGCCCGGGTCCCGCACGGATTGGCGCGCTCGACCCGTACCTTGCCGGCGTTTCGGCGGTGATCGAGGGCGCCATGAACGTGGCATGCAGCGGCGCCGTGCCGATCGGCATCACCGACTGTCTCAATTTTGGCTCCCCGGAGACGGACCTGGGAGCGTGGCAGTTCGAGCGAGCCATCGATGGTATCGCAGACGCCTGCCGAGCCCTGCACATTCCCGTGGTCTCCGGCAACGTCAGCCTTTACAACGAGACACCGGACGGCCCCATCCTGCCGACGCCGGTCATCGGCACCGTCGGACTGCTCGAGGACCGATCCGCCGCTCTATCGATGGCATGGGCGATCGACGAGGAGATCTGGCTGCTCGGCGATCCGGCTGCAGATGCCGGCGCACTCGCTGGTTCAGAGCTCGCATGGGGCCGGGGCGTTCGCGGTGGCGTCCCGACGCTGGACCTGGCGGCATCTGCCCGCCTGATCGCGATGCTGCCACAGTTGGCTCGCGCCGGGATCATCGCAACGGCGCATGACTGCTCGGTTGGGGGCATCGGCGTTGCGTTGGCTCGCATGGCGATCGCTGCCGGTACCGGCCTCCGCGCGGACCTGCCGGTTTCCGGTGCACTGGGCACCGCAGCCGCCTTCGGCGAGCGCGGAGGCAGGGTCATTGTCGGGATTCGGACGGGTGCGGACGCTGATCTTCGGCGCGCAGCGGATGAAGCGCGGGTGCCTGCCATCCGGCTCGGTACGACGGGCGGTCAGGTGTTCGACGTGGGGTTCGGCCAGGTCCGGCTGGTGGTTCCGGTCCGCAACCTCGCGGAGCGCTGGCGGACGTCGTTCTCATGTCCGGCGCCCAATGAGCCTCACGCGTGCGAGCGTGGGATACATACATGACACGCGCCGGATCGTACGCGCCGGACCGCGGTGCTCAGCGCGGCCGACCTGCCGAGAGGGCGGCGATGGCGGCGCCAGACATTAGTTCGGCGGCGATCGTCGAATTGATCGCCTGGTGCGATGCATCGTCGGTTCGGCCGACGGGATGCGGCTGCTGCTCATCGACGCGACGATCGCATCCTCGTCAGGACGCATCCTTGAGCGCCGCAGTGTCCGTCGATGGAGGGTGGCCGTCACTTCCTCGTCGGCACTGCCTCGCTCCCCGATGCGCCCACTGTCGACCGGTGCGTCCGTCGCTGGCGCCCGATGCCGCCGAGTGGCCAGGAGAACGAACCAGGCGAAGAGCGCCAGTGCGGCGACTCCGCCCGCACCGACCATGAGCTGGATCGGCCCCCGCGAAGGTTCCGTCGGGATCGAGGCTCTGGCGGCGGCCGGTGCGGCAGACGCCGCCGGGCCGGGGTCGCTTCGCGATCCTGGTGCCTGAGTGGTCGTGTCAGCGGATGGACCCAGGCCCCTACCTTCGCCGCTTCCCGGCGGCGGCGGGTTGGCGGGCGACGTGGAGCCTGCCGGTTTCGGTGCGGTGGTTGCCTTTCCCAAACCTCCGGCCGGAGCAGTCGGACTGCTGGTGCCTGGCCGCGCCGTCGATGGTGCGGCGGGTGCGGCCGGTGCTGTCGGTGCAGCCGGAGGCGCCGATGCGTTCGGGGCGGGAGCTCCTTCACTCGGCAGTGATGACCTGGGCGTTGCTGCGGGAGGTGTTGTCGCCTTTGGCGTGGCCGGCACCGTGCCCGGTGGCGGGACCAGCGGGCCGACGGTGACCGCCGGGCCGGTCGTGGAAGGATCCTTGCCCTGGCTTGCAACGGCCAAGAATACGGTTGCCACGTGCCCTGCGCAAGCGTGGCGGCCGCGCTCCACGTGCCGTCTGTCGCAGTTCCGCTGACGAGGCGCATGGGTAGCGAGCGCCCGGCGACGTCGACGGTGACCGTGCGCGCTGGAAACCCGCCCGCGTATGTCACGCTGAACGTGACCGATGTCTCGGTGGTGGCGGAGGTCGGGGACGTCTGCGGCGCGCTCAGACTATTCGGCCCGGCCGCGAACGCTGGCGACGGCACCCCGCAGAGCACCGTCGCGATCGCCAGGATGATGAAGGCATGGACACGCATCAGCCGGATCCCTCGCGAGCTCGCCCCGGCAGCCGGCTGATGCGCGTACCTGACGGAGCGGCACCCATCACTTCGTCCGGGTGCGGGTGGTCATGACCGACGTCCATGTGCGCCAGACCGCCGCGCGCCCGCTCGTGAAGGCGGTAGACCTGCTCCAGTCCATCGGGCGGGACCGAGGTCGCGTAGATGGCACAGAACACGTTGACCACGACGGGATCGAACTGCGTGCCGGCGTTGCGCCTGAGCTCGTCGAGCGCGTCCTCATGCGTGCGGGCGACGCTATATGGCCGATCATGGACCATGGCGTGATAGGCATCGGCCACGCTCACGATGCGGGCGCCGAGCGGGATCTCGTTGCCCTTCAGGCCGTGCGGGTAGCCGCCGCCGTTGAAGCGCTCGTGATGATGCAGGACAACCGGAATTGCCTCGCACAGGTTCGATGCCTGCTCGAGGATGAGCTGCCCGATGCGTGGATGCTCGCCGATCGCCTGCCACTCGGCATCGGTGAGGGTCGTCGGCTTGTCCAGGATCTCTTCGGGTATGGCGATCTTGCCGAGGTCATGGAGCAGCGCCGCGATCCGGATTCGTTCGATCTCATCGGTGGGGAGGCCCATCTCGATGCCGATGCCTGTGGCCAGTGACGCGATCATGTCGGATGGGCGCCCGCGGTGGTTGGGCTGGGGCGCCAGGACTGATGCGAGCGCCTGGGTCGCGGTGTCGCTGGCCCACTGACCGATTGCGGCGGCCTGCGCGCGGCGTTCGGCCGTGATCGGCGCGCGACGTACCGGGGCCCCGTCGTCGAGGCCACGGAACTGGTACGTGCGATTGCGGCCCAGGGACTTGGCTGCGTACATGGCCGCATCGGCCCGATCGACCAGCGTGTCGATCTGAAGTTCTGACCCTCGACCGCCGGCGATGCCGACGCTGATCGTGATCTTGACGGTCTGATCGCCGGCAATGTGCAGTGCCTCCTGCTGCACGAGAGCACGCAGCTCTTCGGCAAGCCGAACGGCGTCGTCGGGGAGTGTCTCGGGCAGGATCAGCATGAATTCCTCGCCGCCGTACCGACCGAAGGTGTCGTTCACGCGTACGCCGTCGGCAACCAATTGGGCGACCTGGCGCAGAACCGCGTCGCCGGAAATGTGGCCATACGTATCGTTGATCGGCTTGAAGCGGTCGATGTCGATGAATGCGACGCTGAGCGGCTTGTAGTGCCGGACGGCGCGCTCGACCTCGCCGCCGAGGATGGTGAGCAGCGTCTCTCGGTTGGGGATGCCGGTCAGCCGGTCGTGCGTGGCGCGGGCCTCGACCTGGAGAAATGCGCCGCTGGCCGCGTTAAAGGCGCGCGCGAGGCGTCGTTCGCCGGGAATTCCCACCTCGCGCAGCAGCACCGGTTCATCCGTGTCGAGGGTGCGCTCGAGGGCGTGCGCAATGCGATTGAGCCGCCAACCCAAGTAGCTCCACGCCAGGAGGGCCATCGTCGTCATGCCGGCCACGACCGCGGCCGCAACCACGAATACGATCGCCCCTCGGTTCGACGGCTGGGTCTGTCCGGCGACCGCCACGGCCACCACGATCAGTCCGGCCAGCGCGAAGGGTGCGAGGAATCCGAGGAAACGAGCGAAGGAGAGCATTGGCGGCAAGGATGGCGCGCTGGGTCCGGTTCGGCCATGGGCCGATGGTCCGCGTCCCTCCGCGGCACCATTGCGATCGATACCACGTTCATCGAGTGTGGGCTCTGATGCAGTACCCCACCCATACCGCTGGCCATCGCAGCCTGAGGCTCGTCGGCCCGCCCGTCGATCGCTATCATGGACCCTTGCCCGGTCACCGCCGATCCGCTTGAGCCATCCCGTGCGCCAGCCTGTCAGCCTGCTGCGTCGACCCGGTGAGGCGCTACCCATGTACCAGCCGCACGGACCGCGCGAGGAGTGCGGCGTTGTCGGGATCTGGGCGCCGGGATCGGCCGTAGCGCGGATGGCGTACATCGGCCTTCACGCCCTTCAGCATCGAGGACAGGAGTCGGCCGGGATCGCTGTCACCGATGGCGGGCAGCTTAGCCTGCACAAGCGTCTCGGCCTCGTCAGCAGCGTCTTCGACGAAGAGACCCTGATTCGGCTGGAAGGACGGGAAGCGGGGGGCCGCCCACCGAAGGCCGCCATCGGCCACACGCGCTACAGCACCACCGGATCCAACACGCTGCCGAATGTCCAGCCGGTGTACGCGCGCGCCGATATCGGTGAGCTGATGCTGGGGCACAACGGCAACCTGACCAATGCGACATGGCTGCGCGATGAGCTGACCGAGCAGGGGATCGAGTTCGGGTCTGCCTCCGACACCGAGGTCCTGGCCAAGCTGATCGCGCACGCGCCGGGACGGACCTGGGCGCAACGCGTCGACCACGCATTCCATCGGGCGGTCGGTGCCTTCACTTTCACGATGCTCACCGAGACCGCCCTCGTGGCCGCGCGGGATCCGATCGGATTCCGGCCGCTGGCGCTCGGGCGCCTCACGGGCGGCGGCTGGGCGGTCGCCTCCGAGTCGGCGGCGCTCGACGCGATCGGCGCTCGATTTGTCCGTGACGTCGATGCCGGCGAGGTGCTGACCATCGATGACGACGGCGTGCATTCGTACCGGTCGAGTCGGGCGACGCCCGACCGCGAGAAGCTGTGCGTTTTCGAGTTCGTGTATCTCGCCCGGCCGGACAGTGTCATCGACGGACGGCTCCTGTACGAGGCCCGGCTGGAAATGGGGCGTCGCCTGGCGCGCGAACACCCCGCGGACGCTGACCTGGTGATCGCAGTTCCGGACTCCGCCATCCCTGCCGCCATCGGGTACGCGGAAGAGGCGGGCCTGCCGTACCGGGAGGGGTTGATCAAGTCGCGCTATGTCGGGCGCAGCTTCATGCAGCCGGCGCAGCGCAGCCGTGACGAGGCGGTGCGCATGAAGTTCAACCCGCTCCCCGAGCTGCTTTCCGGCAAGCGGGTGGTGGTCGTCGACGATTCGATCGTGCGCGGCACCACCACCGGCCCGATTGTCGAGATGCTGCGCCGCGCCGGCGCCGCACAGGTCCATGTCCGGATCCATTCACCCCAGATGAAGCACCCCTGCTACATGGGCGTCGATACTGGCCGCAGGGAAGAGCTCATCGCCGCCGACCATTCGCTTGAAGGCATCCGCGCCGCCATCGGTGCCGATACGCTCGGCTACCTGTCAAAGCAGGCCATGCTCGAGGCGGTCGGCGGGCGAACCGATGCTCGCTGTACGGCATGCTTCGACGGCATCTATCCGATCGATGTGCCGCTCGAGCTCGACAAGCTCGCCATGGAACGGAGCTGACCTGGTGGCCCGCACCTACCGCGAGGCGGGCGTGGACGTCGAGGAGGCGGCGCGTGCCGTCGCGCGCATCGCGCGCGCCGCGGCCACCACCACGACACCCGCCGTGCTCGGCGGCGTCGGCGGCTTCGGCGGGCTCTTCCGCTTCGACCCGGACGCTCACCCCGATCCGATCCTCGTCTCGAGCACCGATGGCGTCGGTACCAAGCTGAAGGTCGCCGTGGCGCTCGGCCGCCACGACACGATCGGCGTCGACCTTGTCAACGCGTGCCTCAAT
>JBPCKH010000139.1:0-3803 GCA_051004475.1 Candidatus Limnocylindria bacterium
ACCCTGCTTCGCGTCGTTGACGGCGACACGATCAGCGTCAGCATCGCGGGCGCGGCGTTCACGGTGCGGTACATCGGCATCGACACCCCCGAGACCGTCCATCCCTCGAAGCCCGTAGAGCCATTCGGACCCGAGGCCTCGGCTGCCAACGCTGAGCTCCTCGCGGGCCGCACGCTGGTGCTCGAGCGCGACGTCAGCGAGACAGACCGATACGACCGCCTCTTGCGCCACGTGTGGGTCAGCGATGGCGGCGGCTGGCTCCTCGTGTCGGCCGAGCTCCTGCGGCGGGGCCTGGCGGTCGTGAGCACCTACCCGCCCGACGTGAAGTACACCGATTCCGTCCAGCTGGATGCGCAACATGAGGCCCAGGCCGCCGGCGTCGGGTTGTGGGGCGCGCCTCCCGCGACCCCGGTTCCCGTGGCTCCGCAACCGGCCGCACCCCCCGCCGGCAACTGCGACGCCTCCTACCCCGGCGTCTGCATCCCGCCCGGGCCACCGGACCTGGACTGCGGCGAAGTCACCTTCCGGCGCTTCGCAGTCCTGGCGCCCGATCCGCACGGTTTCGACGGCGAGCACGACTGCATCGTCTGCGAGAGCTGACAGCGCAGATCCTGGCGACGCGCCTCGCCGCGGCCGCCGCCGTGGCGCTGGAGGTTGTGCGAGGCGAACTGGGCACACGCGCTCGTCGTACGCTGGACCGGTAAGCGCCGAGTAAGGGCGCGGTAACGAGTGTCACGAATACTTGCCGCACGCCCAAGGTGCGCGACGTGCTACGGCGGCTGAGGCAGGCAGGCTGGACCGAAGTTCGCCGCCGGGGAAGCCACCGGCAGCTTCAGCACCCGCACCGGTCGGGCACGGTGACGGTGGCGGGCCACGCATCGGACGAGCTGCCACCGGGAACGTACCGGAGTATCCTCCGGCAGGCTGGACTCGAGGGAGATGAGGATCGATGAAGTACGCCGTCGTCTACGAACAGACCCCTCGAAATTGGGCCGCGTACGTGCCCGATCTCCCCGGCTGCATCGCGACCGGCCCAACGCGAGCCGAGGTGGAACATCGGATCCGCAAGGGGATCGAGCTGCACCTCCAAGCGATGCGCGACGCAGGTGAGCCGATCCCGGAAGCGACGAGCAGCGTGGGGTCCGTCGACGCGGGCTGACGCCGGCCCACTGCCCGGCCGCTGAGCCGCTGCGCGACGCCCGAGCTGTCGCGGCCGGTGCCCAGAATCGGCACGATGCAACCCGCCGCCTCCGGCCACGCTGACATCTCGGACGCTATCGCCGCGCTCCCTTGGGTCGATCAGCTCTGCCCGTTGATGCGGCACCAGTACTCGGTGCTGAGGAAGTCGCCCCCGTGGGCGTGGTACGCCCTCGACGCGATGATCCGCGACAGCCCTGACCGCTACCTCGCCTACTTCCGCGGCTACCAGCGCCCGAATCGCTACTGGGACGGCCCCGACGGCCTGCGCTACTGGCGCACCCGCTTCGAGCTCAACCGGTGCACCCCCGACAGCGTCGAGCCGCCCCGTCGCGTCGGCCAGGGCGCTCAGCCCATCCCGGGCTGGGTCGGGCCGCCCCATGCCCCCAATGGGGCCAACCTGTACGAGCAGGACGCCGATGGCCGATGGTGGCCCCGCTTCGAGGGCACCGACTACGAACCGTGCCGCGCGTGCCGCCGACGCCCTGATGGTGGTGCATCGGTGAAGATAGCCGGGTGACTGAGACCCTCGAACAGCTCGTCGCACAGGCGAGATCGGCATCACCGAACCAACGCATCGAGCTTCGCGAGCCCATCGCGGCGTACTGGCGTGACGCGATCGACGCGATGGCCGAGTGGCTGGCCGACCCGACGCTGACGCGCGCACTGTTATCCGATATATCACCAGTGATATAACCGCTGAGCGCGTCGAGTCTGCTGGCATTGTCCGGCTCGGGCCGCCACCGGGGATGAGGGTCAGTCCTCCGACGATGTGCCGCGAGCGACCTACCGCAGTATTCTGCGTCAGGCCGGAATGGATGGAGAACAAGACCGATGAAGTACGCCGTCGTCTATGAGCAGACCCCACGCAACTGGTCTGCGTACGTGCCAGATCTACCGGGATGCATCGCTACAGGTGCGACGTGCGACGAGGTCGAAGGACTGATCCGCGATGGCATTCGACTCCACCTGGAGCTGATGCGCGAATCCGGGGAAGCGATTCCGCCGGCCACGACGACGGTAGGGTCGGTCCAAGCCGACTAGCGCCACCATTGCGAGGCATGACCGGAGCGGGGGAATCGGCTCAGACGAAGCATCGGTCTGGGCGAAACGCTCGATCGGCCTCGCTTGCCTTGTCGTTGGCTAGGATAGGCATCGTGACTGACGGCCCGGCCCCAATGCCGCATCCCGTCCTCGGTGATCGGTTCCGGGGAAATCGTTGAAGGACCCCACGGTTGGCGCTCTCGCGCGAGCCCACCCACCGTCAGCGGATATATCACTAGTGACATATTCGATGACCGCACGAGGGCTGGGCCGGCATGGATGGCGCGCAGCACGTGCCCGCGCCGCCTCCCGCGGACGGCTGAGCCATGGGGATGCTCGCGCGTCAGCTGGTCGCGTCGGCCGGGATGGTGGCGACGACGCTGTACGCGACGACCGCGCGGCTGATGCCCTTGAGCTGCAGCGGCTCGACGGGCTCCACCGTCACTGCCTCCTCGACTGCCGCGTTGACGCGCTGGCTGATGAGGATCTGGCCCGGCTCCGCGGCATCGCTCAGGCGGGAGGCCAGGATGACGGCATTGCCGATGGCGCCGTAATCGTATCGGCCCGGGAAGCCGATCCGGCCCAGCGTGGCATAGCCCGATGCGACGCCGATTCCCAGGCCCAGCTCGTAGCCGCGCTTCCGCCAGCCGGTCGCCAGCTCGTCGAATCGCTCGCGCATGCCGACGGCGGTCCGTACGGCCGCCAGCTGATGATCGGCGACGGGCATCGGGTCGTTGAAGAACACCATGAGCCCGTCACCGGCGAAGTGCTCCAGCGTCCCACCCTCGCGCACCGCCAGCTCGCCGACGGCCGCGTGGTACTCCCGCAGCACGCCGAGTACCTCCTCCGGCTCGGCCTGCTCGGCGAAGACGGTGAACCCGCGCAGGTCGGCGAAGAGCGCGCTGATCTCGCGCCGATGCCCGGCCAGCAGCGCCTCTCCCTCGCGGCTGGCCAGGAGCGTTGCGACCTGCGGCGCGAATCGGCTCAGCTCGCTGAGCTGGCGCTCGACGGTCTGGAAGAGGCGGACGTTCTCGAAGGCCAGGGTTGCCTGGTCCGTGAAGGTGGTGAGCAGCGAGATCTCGCGCTCAGTAAAGGGGCGGACTTCCCGGCGCCAGACCACGAAGAGGCCGATCGCAGCGCCGTCGTGCAGCATCGGAACGCCCAGGATGGTGCGGTACGCGCCGGTGCGCTGCGCCTCCCAGAACTGGTACTCCGGGTCCTCCAAGATATCGGTGATGTGAACGGGCCGCAGCTCCAGCAGGGTGCGGCCGATCAGCGTTCCGCGGTCCGGCTTGTAGGGCGTGTGAGTCACGAGCTCCCAGTACGCCGGGTCGACCTCACCATGGTGGGCTACCACGTGGTAGAAGCCGCTCGTCTCGTCGAGGCGCAGGATGTTCCCGAAGTCGGCGGCGCTCAGCTCCACGGCGCTTCGGATCACCGTCTGGAGGACGCTGGTGAGGTCGAAGCTCGAGCGTGCCATCTCCTGCAGGACGGCGCTGATGGCCCCCTCGCGCGTGGCCGCCTCGTGCTCCACGCCCAGCAGCCGGCTCAGCTCGATCGCG
>JBPCKH010000140.1:0-6374 GCA_051004475.1 Candidatus Limnocylindria bacterium
TCCACTACCAGCCGATCGTCGACCTCCGCACCGGACACGTCGTCGAGCTCGAGGCGCTGATACGCTGGCAGCACCCGTCGAGGGGCATGCTCCAGCCCGCCGACTTCATCCCCCTGGCCGAGGAGACCGGGCTGATCGCATCGCTCGGCCGCTGGGGCCTGAGGACGGCGTGTCGACAGCTGCGTGCGTGGCAGGGTACGAGTGCCTGGCCGGACCGCATCGGCGTGGCCGTCAACGTCTCGGCCCGTGAGCTGAAGAAGAGCGGGTTCGTCGACGATGTCATGGATGCGCTGAACCATGCGGGGCTCGCAGCGCATCACCTCACGCTCGAGGTGACCGAGACGGTGCTCCTCACCGAGCCGGAGGCGGCGTCCGAGCGCCTCCGCGCCCTCAAGGCGGCCGGCGTCAAGATCGCAATCGACGACTTCGGCTCCGGATACTCCTCGCTGAGCTACCTGACCCGGCTGCCGGTGGACATCCTGAAGATCGATCGCGCCTTGACCGCGACGGTTACCGATGGCCTCGCAGGCTCCGCGGTGATGCAGGCCGCGCTGGCGCTCGGCAAGCACCTCGGCATCCAGACCATCGCCGAGGGCGTCGAGGAGGAAGCACAACTCCATCGCCTCCAGCTGATGGGCTGCCGCCTGGGCCAGGGCTTCATCTTCGCCCCCGCACTGGAGCCCGTCGCCGCACAGCAGTTCGTTCTCGCGTGTCCCGCCGAGGAGACTCGCGCCCGGCCCCGCCTGTCGCGGGGCCGTCGCGCCGGGCGTGTGGCGCCCGCGGCAGGCTGACCCGGAGCGCGGCCCTTCCATCCGTGGATGCTGGCCGAAGCTTCCGGTCGAGGTCGTCGTCGCGCGCTGACAGTCGTCGCCGATCAGGGTAAGGCGGTGCCCTGGTTGCGAGCGGCGCGGGCGCGGCGCTTGCCCTCGTGCATGGCTTGGACGCGGGCGACCGGGACGGCGTGGCCCTCCTCAATGAGATCCGCGGGCAGTCGCTGCGGGTCGGGCATGTGCTCGAGCCACGGGTCGCGGTCACCGAGGTGTGGGAGCGCGGTGTGCACGGTGAAATCGGCCGGAGTGATGTCGTCGAGGTCCTCCCAGGCGACCGGGAAGGAGACGGGGACGCCCGGTCGGACGCGTGGGCTGTATGCCGCGATCACCGTGACGCCGCCGACCCTCGTCGAGTCCACGAACACCTTGCCGCCCCGCTCGGCCTTGACGAACGCGGTCGTTGCTATGTCGGGATCCAGTCGCTCTGCCCGCACGGCGATGGCTCGGGTCGCGGCGGCCGAGTCCTCGAGCGATGCCTGGTCGTCGATCGGGACGAACACGTGCAGCCCCTTGGCGCCGCTGGTCTTCACCGCCCCGGTGAGGCCGACATCGGCGAGCGCCTGCCGCACCGCAGCCGCGGCCCGAACCGCCATCGCGAACGCGTCGGCATCAGGTGGGTCGAGGTCGAGCACCAGATGCGTGATGCGGTCGGGCTGATCGACGCGCACCAGGGCGGGGTGGTACTCGATCGCGCCTTGGTTGGCGAACCACAGCAGCGTCCGGCGGTCGTTGCACAACGCGTATGACACGTCCCGCTTCGACGACTCGGCCCACCACCGTACAGTGCGCACCCAGGGCGGCGTGTACTTCGGCACGTTCTTCTGCATGAAGGCTTCCTGGCCGCGATGGACGCGGATGACCGACAGTGGCCGGTTCTCGAGCACCGGAATGATCCGGTCACGGACAGCGTCGAGGTACTCCACCAGATCCCGCTTCGTCGCGTCCGCTCCGTCGAACAGTGCCTGGTCGAGGTTCGTCAGCGGCACGCCCTCGCGTGACTCGTCTCCGCTCGTGCTGCTCATCGCCAGTCAGACGCTATCACCTTGCGGACTTTAGCCCCACGGATGTCCAATGGGGCTCAGGCACGGTAGGCTGTCGTCGCACTCATTTCTGGTGGTACGGGGATCTCTCGCGCGTGAAGCGCTTCATTCTTGCTCTTGTCGTCATCGGCGTGCTCGTCGGCATGGCAGCCATCGCCGCTCCGGTGTTCATCGTCGTCGGCATAGGCCTGCTGCTCCTGGCGTGGAAGCGCCCGGAGGTCGTGGGCTGGCTGGCGCGGCATCCTCGCGTTTCGCTGGTGCCCCAAGGGATGCGCTCCACGCCGATGCGGTTCGCCGTCTCGGTCGCCGCCGTTGCCTTCATGCTCGTCGCGGTCACGGCACCATCGCTCGCGACTTGACGTAGCCGAGGTCCGCGGCGTTAGGTTGGCGTCGCGAGTAGACGTGTAGGTCGTAGCTCATCGGCTACCGAAGATCGTGGATCTCGAAGCCCGCAGCTTCCTCCAGGAGGGTTTCGGAGACCCCAAGCATGCCGGCCAGCCCGAACTCCTCGTCGATGTCGGGCCAGTAGATCGCGGTGCCGAGGGCAGTGATCCGCCAGTTGGCGCGCTGCTCGGGCGTGGCGGCCGCGAGCTCCGGAAACTCGCTCACGGGGACGCTGACCTCGCGGCCGTCGGTGAGGACCACCGAGAGGCGGGAATCGGTGACGCGAACGTCTGCGGCGAGGGCAGGTCGCGTCAACCCCGCCCTAACCGAAGTAGTCATGCCACCTGCTCGCGAATTCGCTCGCATGAGCCTCAACGATCCCCGCGATGTGCGCCAATTGGCGTCGATTGTATCCTGTGCTGTTTTCGAGCCTGGGACCGCGGAGCCAGAACTTCGCGTGGCCACCATTGCCCTCCACGTGCACGTGGGGCGGCTCTCCACGATCGCTGGCGCGGAAGCGGAAGGCGTAGCCTGCCTCCCGATGGAGCGTGGGCACACGCCAAATCATCGGGTTGGACGCTTACCGAGCGCTTACCATCGGCTTATGAGCGGTGAGCTCGACCAGAGGGCGAGGCTGGCAGCGTTTCAGTGGCTGCGGGCTCACATGGACGTCCATGGCGAAGTGCTGCCGCGGTCGCTGCTGGCCGAGGGCTTCACGCTTGATGGCATCCGAGTCCCGCTGCTCGGACCGCAGGGCATCTTCAAGCCGCGCGTCTGTGAGCTGCCGCTCTCCATCACGACCGCGCCGCGGGGCCCGTACGACGACGCCTGGAGCCCAGCCGGGCTGCTTCGCTACGCGTACCGGGGGACGGATCCGGCCCATCCCGACAACCGGGGCCTCCGTCTGGCGATGGAGCGACAGGCACCGCTCGTGTACTTCTTCGGCCTCGAGCCGGGCCAGTACGTCGCGTCGTTCCCGGTGTTCATCGTTCGCGATAACCCGCAGACGCTGACGTTCGAGGTCGCCGTGGACGACATCCAGCAGCTGGCGGTGCTCGATGCACAACCCGCGTCGGCCATTGCGGAAGAGCGGACCGAGATTCGAAGGGAGTACGTCACCGCCGTGGTGCGCCGCCGACTGCATCAGCAGGCTTTTCGAGCGCGCGCCATTGAGGCATATCGGACGCACTGCGCCTTCTGCCGCCTGCGGCACCAGGAGCTGCTCGACGCGGCGCACATCACCGCGGATTCGGAGACCACCGGCGAGCCCGTCGTGTCCAACGGGCTGTCGCTCTGCAAGCTCCACCACGCCGCCTTCGACCGTCACTTCCTGACCGTCCGTCCTGACTACACGATCGAGGTCCGCCAATCGATCCTGGGCGAAGAGGACGGGCCGATGCTGCTGCACGGCCTCAAAGGCATGCACGACCGGCCGATGTATCTCCCGCGCGAGGTCTCGCTCCAGCCCGACCTCAAACGGATCGAAGAACGCTACGCACTGTTCGTTCAGAGCACGAGCTGATGCGTTACTGGGTCGGGATCACCGACTACGACTGGTTCAGCTTCCTCGCGGCCAGGCCTGAGCTGCCGGAGGTCAACTTCTGGCAGCCGAGCGCGCGGCGACGTCCGGTGACGCTCGCACCGGGAGCGCTCTTTCTGTTCAAGCTCCACGCCTCGCATGGCGGCCGGATCGTGGGCGGCGGGTTCTTCGCGCATTACTCGGCCCTGCCGGTGCGGATGACGTGGGACACGTTCGGGATCGAGAACGGGGCGGCCAGCTTCGAGGAGATGGTGGCGCGCATCGGTCGCTATCGGCGCACGAAGATCGACATCCACGCCGACCAGGTCGGGTGCCTGGTGCTCGTCGAGCCGTTCTTCGTCGATGAGTCGGAGTGGATCGCGCCGCCCGCGGACTGGGCGCCGAACATCGTGCAGGGCAAGGGATACGACTCTGAGGCGGGGGAGGGCGCGCGGATCTGGAGCCAGGTGCAGCTGGCGCTGGGGAGGCGGATGCCGATTGAGCACGCGGTGGCGGAAGATCGGTATGGGGCGCCCATGTTGGTCGAGCGGCGGCTCGGCCAGGGCGCCTTCCGGCTGCTGGTGACGGATGCGTACCAGCGCCGATGCGCCGTCACCGGCGAGCGGACGCTCCCAGTGCTCGATGCCGCGCACATCCGGCCGTACGCGGAGCTCGGTCCGCATCGGCTCGAGAACGGGATCCTGCTGCGCAAGGACCTCCACGCCTTGTTCGATGCCGGCTACGTGACCGTCACCCCGTCCCTCGCGCTGCGCGTCAGCCGCCGGATCCGCGAGGAGTTCGAGAACGGCCGCGACTACTACGCGCTCGAGGGCGCATCGGTCCGGGTGCCATTGCCGCCGGCTCCGCCGCCGTCACCGGAGTACCTCGACTGGCACGGCGATACGCTGTTCCGCGGGTAGCGCGTCCACCGGTAACTCACGCGTAACGGGCGGGTAAGGCGTGGTTGGTACGGTGCCTGTGGATCTTCGCAGGTGTTACATGCCATTCCGCGCCCTGATCAGTCCGCACGCATGGAGAGAGGCGCGCCGCGAGCAGATCACGCTTAAGATGATCGAGGAAGCCTACGTGTATCCCGACTTCATCCGACCCTCGCACCATGACCTGGACCGAGAGATTCGGTCCCTCTATATGTCCTATATGTCGGAGTCCGTACTCGAAGTGGTCGTTGATACAATCGACGGCCGAGTGGTGACTGTATGGCAAAGACGCCTCGACCCGTGACGCACCTGCTGCTCGAGTACGACGAGTCAGTCGATGCTGCCTACCTCCAGCTTTCCGACGAGGCGTGGCACCGCCAGGAGCGCCTGGATGACTCGCGCGGCGTGAACTACGCGCAGGATGGCTCGGTCATCGGCATCGAGCTGCTCTCACCCGGCCGAAATGGCGTCAACCTTGACGGGCTGCCCTATGCCGCGGACGTTGCGCGGGTGATGCGGGCCCGAGGCTTCCGTATCCTGCAGCGAGCCGGTTGAGCGAACGGGCGGCTACGGACCGTCGCCGCTCCAGTTGAGCTGCGTCAGCGAATGGCCATCGCTGCTGTACCAGACGGAGCTATCGGGCGACTGGGAGCGGGCGCGTCAAACGCAGCCGCTTCTGCCGATTGAGCCGCTCGGCTAGTATCGGTCCATGGTCGAAGTCGCCGCGGTCACTCCGCTTGAGGGTCATTGGCTTCGCCTGACACTTTCGGATGGGGACGTCGTGGAGCGTGATGTCCAGGACCTGCTGACGGGTGGTGTTCTGGAGCCGATCCGAGAGCGTCGCGAGATCTTTCAGGCGGCGTACGTCGATGGCGGTACGGTCGCTTGGCCCGGTGGGATCGCCATCGCTCCAGAGACGTTGATCTGGAACGGACCGGAGCCTCGCGCTTCCGACGCTCGACCCGCGGAATGGATGCGACTCCACCGGCCGATGGCCGACGCAATGCTCAAGAGTCATAGCGTGACCGGGAGTGGCCCGATGGGATAGGCGAATGGGCATCCCGGGGCGGATTGTATCGGTGACCCAATCGCCGAATATCCGGAGAGCGGATGCGCCGGGGTGCCTGGGGCAGGGATCTTCCCCGTTGCATGCCTGTGGGCGGTTCGGAGCGTGATCCATTCGCCGATACAGCCGCGCGGCGGATCCTGGGACGCAGGCGCGGGCGCGGCGTCGCGGAACGCCGTGAGGGGACTCAGGTCACGCATGGCCATAGCAGCGAGTCTTCGATATCGAAGCGGAGGGCCTTGAGTGGCTTGAGATCATCGCCCCACTCGTGCGCTACGCCGCGGGAGCTCATCAGGCGCTCCACGCGGTCCTCGAGCTGCTGCTGGAATGACGCATCGGCATCTCCGACAAGCCGACTCAGCGCCATCGACAGGAATCCGGCCGGCCACCCCTGTGCCTGTTCGATGCCGTGAAGGGCAGGATCAAGGTTGTCATGGTAGGGCGGCCACGTTGACTCGAGTCCGAAGAGCGTCCGAATGAGCGCAATGGCCGATTCGGCAGCATGCAGTTGTTGGCCAAGCCTGTCGCCGCGCCGAGCCGACTTCATGGATCGGACGAAGCTGTTGAGGTAGCCGTCGTAGGCGGTTGCCGTGTTCT
>JBPCKH010000141.1:0-8291 GCA_051004475.1 Candidatus Limnocylindria bacterium
TCGCCGTCCCGGCGGCAATGGGCGCGGCCCTCGGGGCGCCGGAGCGCGAGACGTGGGCGATCTGCGGGGACGGCGGCTTCCAGATGACGATGCAGGAGCTCGCCACGCTGGTGCAGGACCAGATCCCGGTGCGCATCGCCGTCCTCAACAATCATCGGCTCGGGATGATCCGCCAGTGGCAGGAGATCATCTACGACGAGAACTACCACTCGGCCGAGCTGCTCGGCCCCGACCTCGTCCGGCTGTGCGAGGCCTACGGCATCCCGGCCTGGCGGGCGACACGACCCGACGAGGTAGCGGGTGTGATTGCTGAAGCGCGGAAGGCGCCGGGGCCAGCCCTGATCGACTTTCACCTGGACGAGGCGCAGAACGTCTACCCCATGATGCTGCCCGGCAAGGGCCTCTCCGACATGGTCGAAGGAGCATCGGAATGAGCGCCATGGCGGCACCCCAGACCCTTCCGGCGGGAGAGGCCGATGCGGTCCACCGCCGGCACGTGGTCAGTGCCCTCGTGGTCGACCGTCCTGGCACCCTGAACCGCGTCTCGGGCCTGCTTCGCGCGCGCAGCTTCAACATCGAGTCGCTGACGGTCGGCACGACCCACGAGCCGGGAAAGTCGCGGATGACGATCGCCATTCGCGGCGACGACGGCCACCTGCGCCAGGTCCTGGCTCAGCTCGAGCGCCTGATCGAGGTTCTCGAGGTGACGGACCTGACGAGCGTGGCGCGCATCGAGCTGGAGCTCGTGCTGGTCGAGCTCGACCCGCCGCGGACACCAGCCGCCGAACGCGCACTCGGAAAGATCCTCGAGGCGGCCGGGGGCGAGACGCTCTCGAGCAACACCGAGCAATTGCGGGCGCGCCTGACGGCCACGCCCGAAGTCATCGATCATGCGCTCGACGCGCTGCGCGGGCTCGGCCTGCGCAGCCTCGTCCGGGCCGGCGCCGTGGCAATGGCCGCGGATCGCATCACCCCAGGCACCAAGAACGGAGCAACCCGGGCATGACCAAGCTCATCTATGACGCCGACATCGACGCTTCGGCCCTCGACGGCCAGACCATCGCAGTCATCGGTTACGGCAGCCAGGGGGAGGCGCACGCGCGCAATCTCGCCGAGTCCGGCGTGAAGGTCGTGGTCGGCCTGCGCCCGGACTCCGGCTCGGCTGACCGTGCCCGCGAGGCGGGACTCGAGGTGACCGATGCAGGCTCGGCCACATCCCGGGCCAACGTGGTCATGGTGCTCGTCCCCGACACGGCAGCGCCATCGGTCTACCACGCCGAGATTCAGCCGAACCTGGCCGATGGCGCGCTCCTGATGTTCGCCCACGGCTTCAACATCCACTTCGGCGAAATCGACCCGCCCGGCGGAGTCGATGTCGGGATGGTCGCCCCGAAGGGGCCCGGCCACCTCGTCCGCCGCCTGTACGAGGGCGGCGGTGGCGTGCCGGCCCTGTTCGCCGTTCATCGAAACGCGACCGGCACCGCGCGTCAGCGCACGCTCGCCTACGCTCGCGGCATCGGCTCATCTCGCGCCGGCGTGCTCGAGACAACGTTCGCGGAGGAGACGGAGACCGACCTGTTCGGCGAGCAGGCAGTCCTGTGCGGGGGCGTCACATCCCTCGTCAACGCTTGCTTCGAGACGCTCGTCGACGCCGGCTACCAGCCCGAGCTCGCGTACTTCGAGACGATGCATGAGCTCAAGCTCATCGTCGACCTCATGTACCAGGGCGGCCTGCAGTACATGCGCTATTCCATCAGCGACACCGCCGAGTACGGCGACTACGTTTCCGGCCCGCGCATCATCGACGAGCGCATCCGCGCCGAGATGAAGCAGATCCTGACCGAGATCCAGGACGGCACGTTCGCCAAGCGCTGGATCGGGGAGGGCCGCAAGGGAGCGCCGGAGTTCAAGCGCCTGCGCCGCGAGAACGCCAACGCCAGGATCGAGGATGTCGGCGCCGAGCTGCGCAGCCACATGGACTTCATCGGTCCCAAGGCTGCCCCGGATGGCTGGGCCGATGGCGGCCGCGAGAAGGCCGAGTCGGTACCGGGCGAGGGCGTGGCCTGATGCCGCCGCGCATCCGCGTCTTCGACACCACCCTGCGCGACGGCGAGCAGACGCCGGGCGCGGCGCTGACCGTCGACGAGAAGGTGACCGTCGCGAAGCAGCTCGCTCGGCTGCGGGTCGACGTCATCGAGGCCGGGTTCCCGGCCGCTTCCCCGGGCGAGGCGGAGGCGGTGCGCCGCATCTCGGCCGAGGTGGGTGCCGCGGACGACGCACCCGCGATTGCCGCGCTTGCCCGCTGCGTGCCGGCCGACGTGACGGTGGCGGCCGCGGCACTCGACCCGGCGCGCCAGCGTCAGCTGCATATCTTCATCGCCACCTCCGACCTCCACATCACCCACAAGCTGCGGACGACCCGAGAGGAGGTCCTCGAGCGCATCCGTGCCTGCGTGGCACAGGCACGACGCATGGTCGGCCCCGATCACGAGGTCGAGTTCAGCGCGGAGGATGCGTCGCGGTCAGAGCTGCCGTTCCTGCTCGAGGCCTACGAGACGGCGGTCGGCGCGGGTGCATCGGTCATCAACGTGCCGGACACGGTCGGCTACACCGAGCCGAAGGAATACGCCACGCTGATCAAGCACGTGGTGCGCCTGGTCGGAAAGCGAGCCATCGTGAGCACCCATTGCCACAACGACCTGGGACTGGCCACCGCGAACACGCTAGCCGCCATCCAGGCCGGCGCCCGCCAGGTCGAGGTCACTGTCAACGGCCTCGGTGAGCGAGCCGGCAACGCGGCGCTCGAAGAGGTCGTGATGGCGCTGCGCACGCGCCCCGCGCAGTTCCGATCGGCGACAACCTCGGTTGCCACGGAGCAGCTTACCTCCACCAGCCGGCTGGTCAGCTACCTGACCGGCATCGTGGTGCAGCCGAACAAGAGCGTCGTCGGCGCCAACGCGTTCGCGCACGAGTCGGGCATCCACCAGGACGGCTTCCTCAAGAACCCGCTCACCTACGAGATCATGACCCCCGAGTCGGTCGGACTCTCCGGCTCGACGCTGACGCTCGGCAAGCTCTCGGGTCGCGCCGGATTCGACGAGAGGCTGCGGCGGCTCGGCATTCACGTGGAGCCCGACACGCTCGACCTGCTCTACGGCGAGGCGATCGGCCTAGCGGACCAGAAGAAGCAGGTGACCGATGCGGATCTGCTGGCGCTGGCGGAGACGCACGCCGACCCGGTCCCGCAGCTGGTCGGGCTGGAGCATTGGGCGGCGGCCAGTCGCCAGGGCGAATCCTCCAGCGGCAACGTCTCGCTCTTCTACGAGGGCAGGACGTTCCGCGCCTTTGCCGGCGGCAACGGCCAGGTCGACGCGCTCCTGTCCGCGGTCGACAACGCGCTCGAGCAGATCATCGGCGGCCGGCCGCAGCTGATCGATTACCAGGTGCGCTCGATCGGCTCCGGCGAGGACGCCCAGGGTGAGGCCACGGTCAAGATCAGTGCGCCGGCCGGCGACGGCGACGTGCCACAGACGTTCACCGGCCACGGCTTGTCGACCAACGTGGTGGAGGCAAGCCTGCGCGCCTACCTGGCCGCCGTGAACAAGCTGATCGCCGAGCACCCGGTCGCTGCCGATGCGGTGGCTGCCGCTCGCCAGCGCCTGACGGTCGGAAGCCATCCATGAGGCAGCATCGGGTCGCCTACCTGCCTGGCGATGGGATCGGGTCCGAGGTGTGCGCGGTCGCTCGCCGCTGTGTCGACGCGGCCGGGAGCACCTTCGGGTTCCAGGTGTCCTGGGATGAGCACCTGGTCGGCGGGGCGGCCATCGATGAGGTCGGCCAGGCGCTGCCATCCACGACGCTTGAAGCCTGTCGCGGGGCCGATGCCGTCCTCCTTGGCGCCGTTGGCGGTCCTCGCTGGGACGATCCCACGGCCGCCGTTCGGCCCGAGGACGCGCTGCTCGGCCTCCGGTCCGGTCTCGAGCTCTTCGCGAACCTGCGCCCGATCGTGGCACATCCGGCGCTCGACGCTGTCTCACCGCTGCGCCCCGAGATCCGTGCCGGCGCCGATATCCTCATCCTGCGCGAGCTGACCGGTGGCCTCTACTTCGGTCGTCCCCAGGGCCGCGAATCGCACGACGGCATCGAGTCCGTGGTCGATACCCTGCGCTACACGCGCCCCGAGATCGAGCGGATCGTGGAGCTGGCATTCGAGCTTGCGGAGGGTCGACGAGGGCACCTCACCAGCGTCGACAAGGCGAATGTCCTCGCATCGAGCCGGCTCTGGCGCGAGGTCGTGGAGACGGTCGCTCCCCGTCATCCATCGGTGAGTGTCGAGCATGCGCTCGTCGACTCGACCGCCTACCTCCTCCTGACGCAGCCCGAGCACTACGACGTCATCGTCACCGAGAACCTCTTCGGCGACATCCTGTCGGACGAGGCGGCGGCCATCGCCGGCTCGCTCGGGATGCTCCCGTCGGCCAGCCTGGGGACGCGGACAACGGCCGCAGGTCGTTTCGGCCTGTACGAGCCCGTTCACGGCAGCGCACCGGGGATCGCCGATCAGGGACTTGCGAATCCGCTCGCCACGGTGTCCAGCGCGGCACACATGCTGCGCTTGAGCCTTGGTGAAGCCGATGCCGCCGATACCCTCGACACCGCGGTCTCGGCATCGATCGAGGACGGACCGCGCACCGGCGACCTCGGCGGATCGGATGGCAGCGAGGCGGTCGCCGATTTCCTGCTCGCCCACCTCGCCCAGCGCGCGGAGGTGCCGGCATGATCATCCTGTACGACACGACACTGCGCGATGGCACGCAGCGTGAGGGCCTCGTGCTGTCGCTGGCCGACAAGCTGAAGATCGCGCGCCGCCTCGACGAGGCCGGCTTCCCGTACGTCGAGGGCGGCTGGCCCGGATCGAACCCGAAGGACGAGGAGTTCTTCGCGGCCGCTCGCAGCATGACATTCCGCCACGCGAAGCTGGCTGCCTTCGGCTCGACCCGTCATCGGTCCAACCGCGCAGAGGACGATCCCAACCTGCGCGCGCTGCTTGCGGCCGAGACGCCCGTGACGACCATCTTCGGCAAGAGCTGGCTGCTGCACGTCACGGACGTGCTCGGCGCCACCGCCGAGGAGAACCTGGCGATGATCGGCGAGTCGGTCGCATTCCTGCGCGACGCCGGGCGCGAGGTGGTCCATGACGCCGAGCACCTCTTCGACGGCTACAAGGCCGATGCGGCCTATGCCCTCGCCACGCTGCGCGCGGCCGTGAGCACCGGCGCGACGACGGTGGTGCTGTGCGATACCAACGGTGGCTGTCTCACCGATGAGGTGGCCGCCATCACGCGGGACGTGGGGGCCGAGCTGGGAACGGGCGTGACCCTCGGCATCCACGTTCACGACGACGCGGGCATTGCGGTGGCAAACTCCCTCGCTGCCGTCCAGGCAGGCGCTCGCCACGTGCAGGGCACCGTCAACGGATACGGGGAGCGCTGCGGCAACGCGAACCTCGTCACCATCTGGGCCAATCTTGCACTGAAGCTGGACCTTCCCACCATCCCCGGCGGAGACGACCTGACCCGTCTGCCCGAGCTGTCGCGCTTCGTTGCCGAGGTCGCCAACATCGCGCCGGATGCCCACGCACCGTACGTCGGCACCAGCGCATTCGCGCACAAGGGAGGCGTCCACGGCGCCGCCACGGCACGCGTCGAGCAGGCCTACCAGCACGTCGACCCGACGGTCGTCGGAGGCACCTCGCGGCTGGTGGTCAGCGAGCTCGGTGGCAGGGCCAACGCCGCCTGGCGCGTCCGACAGCTGGGTGCGTTGGCGTCGGAAGGGCTCGACCCGGCCGAGCTCTCGAAGCTGGTCAAGCAGCTCGAGTCCGAGGGAGCGTCGTTCGAGGGCGCGGATGCCTCGTTCGAGCTGCTCGTGCGGCGCCGTCGCGCCGATTACGTCGCGCCGTGCCGGATCGTCGACTTCACCGTCATCGTCGAGCGACGCAACGGCGCGGCGCCGCGCGCGGAGGCCAGCGTGAAAGTCGAGGTCGACGGGGAGGTGCTCCACACCGCGGCCGACGGCAACGGGCCGGTCAACGCGCTCGACCTGGCACTCCGAAAGGCGCTCGGCGCATTCTTCCCGGCGCTCGACGAGGTGCATCTCATCGACTACAAGGTCCGCATCATCGACGGCGAGGCCGCCACCGAGGCGCGCACGCGCGTCATCATCGAGACGGGGCACGAGACCGGGTCGTGGCTCACCGCCGGGGCCGACGGCAACATTATCGCCGCGTCGCTGGCGGCCCTCCACGACTCGCTCGAATACGCCATCTGGCGCCTCGACGCCCGACCGCAGCGCCGTGATGAACGGAGCTCCTCGCACGCAACGCAGCATCGGACGCCGCTCACCGCGGGGGAGGCGTCGTGACCGTGCTCGAGCCGCGTCCCGCATCGGCGCCGGCCGACATCGGCGCATTCGCCTACTTCGAGGGCGCCGTGGTGCCCATCGGAGAGGCGAACGTGAGCATCGCGACCCACACCTTCAACTACGGCACGGCCGTGTTCGAGGGCATTCGCGCCTACCGCCAGGCCGATGGCAGCAGCGCCATCCTGTTCGCGCGCGAGCACTACGAGCGGCTGCTGCGCAACGCGCGCCTGCTGCGCGCATCGGTCCCGGAGTCTGCCGACGATCTCGTTGAGATCACGCGCGACCTCCTGCGCCGCAACGCACACGACGGCGACGCCTACATCCGGCCGCTGGTCTACAAGTCGGCGCGCTCCATCCGGGTCAAGCTCACCGGTCTCGACGACCGGGTGGGCATCTTCACCATGCCACTCGGCGACTACCTGCCCACCGGCGGCATCCGGGTGACCGTGTCCGGCTGGCAGCGGGTCAGCGATAACGCCATTCCGGCCCGCGGCAAGATCAGTGGCTCGTACGTCAATGCCGCCTTCGCGGCCGAGGATGCGCATGCCGCCGGTTACGACGACGCGATCCTGTTGACCGGGGACGGGCACGTCGCCGAGGCATCGGCCGCCAACCTGTTTGTGGTCAGCGGTCGCGAGGTCGCCACGCCACCATTGACCGATGACATCCTGGCCGGGATCACCCGTGGAGCGATCCTGCGCATTGCAGGCGATGCCGGCCTTGACGTGGTGGAGCGTCGGATCGACCGATCCGAGCTCTACCTGGCCGACGAGGTGTTCCTGACCGGCACCGGCGTCCAGGTGGCGCCCATATCCTCGATCGACGACCGCCCCGTCGGGAGCGGCGAGTTCCCGACCTCCCTCGACATCCAGCGCCGCTACTTCGCCGCCGTGCGCGGCAGCGACGCGCGCTACGCCAGCTGGCTCACCCCGATCTGACATGCCTGCCGCTGTCCGCGGCCACTCGCAAGGAGACCGAACCGATGACCCTTTCCCAGCCAGAAGAGAATGTGGCCACGCAGGACGGCCTGAGCATCGAGCGCTGGTCCGCCACCAGCGGCAGCGAGCGCGGCAGTCGCGCCTCACTCGTCCTCCACGGGGGCGGCCATCGCTGGCGCGCGCATGCGGACGGTAACGGGGCCATCGACGCCCTGATGCGTGCCGTCGACGACGCCCTGGCGCCACTGCTCGGCGAAGGCGTGGCGCTGGCCACCTATGACGTCCACGCCACCGGCCCAGGCCACGAGACGAAGGCATCGGTCTCGCTCTCGGTCCGCAGCCGCGCGGATGCCGACGGCCCGCTGTATCCAGGCAAGTTCGTGAGCGAGAACGTGCTCGAGGCCTCGATCGGCGCCTACGTCGACGCGGTCAACGCCTTCCTGGCCGATACCGGCGTCGATATCGCGTCGGCCGTGCCGTCTCCGGGGGCCACCGACACCCACGAGACCGATCCGGAGCACCGCAGCGGCGCCAAGGACCGGATCATGTCGGCCTACAACCACTAGCCGGCGCGCGCGATCTGCGTTGCGCTCCACGGCATCCAACTACGAGGTTGAGCCGGAATGGGACCCCGTTGGGGCCCGCGAGTTGCACCTGTTGGCAAACCGCGGCTCTAGGCAGCCCCAACTTCGTAGTTAGTTGCGCTCAGGAACACAAATCTCAGGTCAGCTGAACTGCGCGGCCGTCACTCGCAGCGCTCCGGCGCGCGGCTTGCAATGGACAGCCCCAGGCACGCAGTGGAGGCAGATCAATGACCGATGACACCGAGCGCCGCGAGGGCGGCGCCTAGATCGGCCAGCATCCCGACGAGAACACCGAGCGGGTGCTCGAGCAGCTCGACGACGGAGCCGAGCGCGTGGCCGTCACGAACAA
>JBPCKH010000142.1:0-4449 GCA_051004475.1 Candidatus Limnocylindria bacterium
CCTCCCGCTACCGTGATGTTGCCCCTGTCGACCACGCCGAAGGCGCCGTAGCCGGTCGCCGTCACGAGGCGGAAGGTATCGGCGGCGTCCTTGCCCTTGCCGAGATCCTCCACCTCGAGGATGAACCGCACGCCGGACTGCCCGTCGACCGTGGCCGCCTGCTGCATGGGGATCGGAGACGATGGGGGAGGCCCCGACTACGCCCCGGTATGCGACGGATCGCAATGACGTTCGGCGAGCTGGACGAGCTCCTCGAGCTGGAAGGGCTTCGAGATGACGCCGGCCAGGCGGAGCTGGCGCATCCCGGCGACCGCGAGTGCGGAGACGACGGCCACCGGAAGGTCGGCGAGGTCCGGATCGGCGAGCATGCTCTCACGCAGCTCCCAGCCGTTCATGCGCGGCATCATCAGATCCAGGATCGTCAGGCAGGGCCGCAGGCCGTTGCGCAAGAGGTCGAGCGCGGCCATACCGTCGCCGGCCGTCGCCACCGCATGGCCCTCGTCCTCGAGGACCGAGCTGATCGCCTCGAGGATGGCGGGCTCGTCGTCGACCAGCAGGATCATGTCGCCTCTCCCGTCTTCGTGGGGTCTGGCGCGCTCGGATCGCCGGGTCCGTTGCACTCGAGCTCGATGAAGAAGGAACTGCCGCGTCCTTCTCCCTCGCTCTCGGCCCACATCCTACCGCCCAGTTGCCCGACGATCTCGCGACTGATGGCAAGCCCAAGGCCGAGACCGGGGTAGTGCTGACCCGACGCGTTCGGTGCGCGGCTGAATGGCTCGAAGATGGCTTCCAGCTCGTCGGGTGGGATGCCGATGCCCGAGTCGGCGACGCGGAGTAGCACCGTTCGGGTCCCCTCGGTCAGCGAGACGTCGACGACGGCGTCGGCCGGCGAGTACTTCAGCGCGTTTCCCAGCACATTGGCGACCACCTGCGTGAGTCGCGCGACGTCCCAGGTCCCGACCATCGGCCCCGGCGGAAGCTGCATGCGGACGCGGGTCGGACCATCGGGGAGGTCCTCGACCGTGCCACGCACCAGGGACGCCAGGTCCACCGGTCGCAGATCCATCTCCATCTCCCCGCCGTGCAGCCGATTCACGTCCAGCAGGTCCTCGACCAGGCGCTGGAGCTGATCGATGCCCTGGCCCAGGCGGCCGAGCGAGGCGGTCGTCTTCTCGGCGTCCGGGCCGGCAGCCCCACGCGCCGTCCGAGATCGGCGCTCCAGCAGCTCCCAATGCCCGCGCACAACCGAAAGTGGCGTTCGCAGCTCGTGTGAAGCCATGGCCAGGAATCGGTCGCGCAGCTGAATGGCCTGTTGGGCTGACCGATACAACTGCGCGTTGTCGATCGACAGCGCTGATCGGCGAGCCAGGTCCTCGGCGGTGACGGCCTCATCGGCGTCAAAGACATCGCGGTCGGGACCGCGGATGAACGAGATGGCGCCCATGGTCCGGCCCCTGGCGATCAGGGGGACGACGACATGTGAGCCGATGCCGAGCCGGCGCAGCAGTGACATGTGTTCGTGGTCGACTGCGCGGGCGGCGAGATCGGCGTCGCTCACGACCTCCCGGATGGCTGCCCCCGCTTCGAGTGCCCGATAGATCGCGTGAGGTGGGTCCCGGCGCGCATTGGGCGGATACCGGGAGCGGAGCTTGCGGATGAGGCCCAGTTGCTCCGGAAGGCGGTGCGTGCTGGCCACGGTGTTCAGCCCTCCGGCGCCGACGACCAGGTCCACCACGCACCAGTCGGCGAAGGCGGGGACGGAGGCCTCGGCGACGCGCTGGACCGTCTCCTCGGGGTTCAGGGAGCCGACCAGACGCTCGCTGACGTCGGCCAGCAGCTCGAAGCGGGTACGGGCCACGTCCGCGGCGGCGCGCGCCTCGCGCTCCTGGCCGACCAGCCGTGAATCGTTCAGCGCCGCCGAGGCCAATGCCGCCAGATGGCCGATGGTCTCGGCCATCTCGTCGTAGATCGGCTCGCGCGAGAAGTACACGAGCAGTCCCAGGAGATCTGGTCCGGCAAGGAGTGGCAGACACAGGGCCGCATGGAGCTCGCTCTCATGCACCCAGTCCTGGTCGAACTGCGGATCGGCGCTGAGGTCGTTGGTGATGAATGGCTGCCTGGTACGGGCCACTTGGCCGATCTTGTGCGGATGCGTGGCGATGTCGATCCGATGGCGCGGCGAGTCGGCGACCCGCGTCGAGAGCCCGCCGCTCGTCATCATCCGCAGCGTGGAGGTCTCCGGCTCGTGGATCCACGTGCGCACGAGCGCTCCATCGAAGTCCTCGACCAGGACATCGGTCAGTGTTTGAAGAACGAGTTCGGGCTCGAGCCTGGTCCACAGGCGGGCGGTGGCCGCGGTTGTCGCGCGCAGGTAGCTGAGCACCTTGAGGCTGCGCTCGAGCTCCACCCGTTCGCGCAGGTCGCGCAGGACGCCCACCACCAATCGCCTTCCTCCCGGGTCGTGGATCTCGGCCAGGTTGAGCTCGATGTCCCGCTCAGTGCCGTCGGCGTGCAGCGCCGGGAGGCGAATCGGGCTGCCGAAGAGCCGCTTGACCCCGGTCTCCGCATACCGTCCGAATCCAGCGTCGTGTACCCCGTGCATACGGCCCGGCTGGATGATGTGGAGCGGCTGACCTCGCAGCTCGTCGGCGCGCCACCCGAGCAGCTGCTCGACGGCTGCATTCGCATACACGATGCGCGAATCCATGTCGGCCACCACGACGGCGTCGGGTATCGCCTCCAGCAGCAGGCTGACGTCGACGTGCGCCGGTTCGACCGATGTCATGTCGATGAGCGGCTCGCCCTGAGGGTCATGGCGTCACTCTACTCTCCGTCCTCTCCGTCGGCGGACGGGCTCGCGTCGCCGCGGTGTTGACGCTTGAGCTCACGCGGACCAACGTGACGCTGCCGGCCAGGCTGCTGGCGCAGGTCGACGAGCTCGCCGGCCCGCGTGGCCGGAGCCGGTACGTGGCGGAGGCCGTCGCCCAACGGGTGCGCCGCGATGCCCTCGGCGCGGCCATTCGCGAAACGGCGGGCGCGATGATCGGCAAGCCGGGCTGGATGGGCCCGAACGAGGTCACGGCCTGGGTCGACGAGCTGCGGAGCGAGGACACGGAATAGGCCGATGCGCTACCTGCTCGACACAACGCTCCTCATCGATCACGCCCACGGATACGAGCCCGCGATGCGGATGCTCCAGCGCCTGTACGATGAAGGCGCCGAGCTGTTCACCTGCGGCTTCGTCGTGTGCGAGGCACTCTCCGGCGGGTCGGATGACCACCGTAGCGTGATCGGGCGCCTGCTTGCCCGGCGCGACGGATCCATCGGCCGCGCGCGCGGCCGGATCGGCGCGGCTCGAGCGGCATCGGTCCGGCGGCAAGCTGGGGCTCGGCGATGCGCTCATTGCCGCCACGGCCAGGGGACTGGACGCGACCATCGTCACCCGCAACCGTCCCGACTTCGAGCGCCATGGCGCAGCGGTCCTCGCGTATTGATCAGCCGCTACACCTCCTAGTACAAGACCGGCCACGACAGTGTCGAAAGCGCATCAGGCCGGAGCTGGTCCGCCGCATGGTTGATGAGGCGCAGGCGAAGAACGGCCGCCAGATGGACAGGCGGCCGTTCGAAGGATGGAGGACGGGTCGGCGGCGCGCCCTACGGGAGCTCTAGGTATCCGAGGATCGTCGAGTCCTGGTTGAACACGATGCCGTTGGCCTCCTCGATCCCCAGCATCTCGGCGTTTGCGATGTCCCAGCTCGGCCCGTCGTTCGGGATGTTGCGGACTTCGAGCATTGGACCGTCGAAGGTCGGCGCCGTCACGGCGCTGACCGAGGTGGCCAGGTAGACGGTGCCATCGGTGTCGCGGAAGAGGACGCCGCGGACGAGGGTCGGCAGGTCCCCTGTCGGACCGATGTCCAGCGCTTCCTGGATGGTGCCGCCTGGCCCTGAGTACGCCATCTCTGCGACGGTGAGGATCCCGGCGACCTCGCGCTCCTCCGCAACCGGCTCGGATGGCTCGGCGGGTGCCTGCGAGGGAGTGACCGACGGCTCGACCGACGGGACGGCTGGCTCGCTCGGCGCCGGAGTCTCGGACGTTGGTGCTCCGACGGTCGTCCCACAGGCCGCGAGGACGATCACGAGGATGGAGAGGGCGAGGATGTGTCGGATGCGAAGAGTCATGACTTGTTGGTCCCTTGTTGGCGACGCTTTGTTGGCCGCGTTGTGGGTCCATCCTCCACGGGCGGAAGGCTCGGGCCATCGGCCATACGTCGCAGGCGGTTGCGAGGCAATGAGGCGTAAATTCGAGCACGAATCTAAAGGAAATTCTCTTGGTTGCAACCGAACCTTTAGCCGATCCCGGTCGGCAGCGCCGGCCGGCTTCGTTCGGTGCCGTTGGGCAGCGGTTCGCGCGGCGTCAGCCGTTATGGCGTTAGTGATATAACCGTTGAA
>JBPCKH010000143.1:0-4529 GCA_051004475.1 Candidatus Limnocylindria bacterium
GTAGAGCGCAGCCAGGGACGATTCGTCGGCAGCCACGATTCCATCCACGAGGCCGGCGTCTGTAGTGGTTGTGTCGCGGGTTTGTTCGGTCATAGGTGAAGGATATGTCGCAGCGGCGCCGTGTGTCAAATGTTTGTCCATGGTATGCTTTCGACACAGCATGTACACCATCAAGGAAGCGTCTCAACGAACCGGCATCAGCGTGGCGCTCTTGCGTGCATGGGAACGGCGCTACGGCATCGTGGCTCCGACGCGCACCGAGGCGGGTTATCGCCTCTACGACGAGACTGCGATCAATCGACTCCGGGCCATGCGATCGCTGGTGAGCGATGGATGGTCGCCGCGCCAGGCCGCCGAGAACATCGAATCTCGCTCGATGGCTCAGCAACGGGCGGAGCCTGACGCGCCCAGCCCCGTTGTTCCCCTCTCGCCCGGCAGCGAGGCAAATCGACTCGTGGACGCTGCCGCACGAGTTGGCGGGATGGCGATCGAGGGCGTCCTTGACGACATATTCGCGACCGGGAGCTTCGAGCGCGCCGTCGAGGAGCGTCTGTATCCCGCCTTGGTCGCGCTCGGCGAAGCGTGGGCGCGTGGCGAGATCGACGTCGCCGGCGAGCACGCGGCAAGTGCCGCCGCGCTCCGCCGCGTGGGGTCGGCCTTCGAGGCTGCCGGGCACGCAGGTGCCGGCAGCGCAGCGGTCCTGGTCGGTCTGCCGCCAGGCTCTCGGCATGAGCTGCCGGCGCTCGCGTTCGCCACCGCCCTGCGCCGTGCCGGTGTCAATGCCACGTACCTCGGTCCCGACCTTCCGGTCGACGCGTGGGTGACCGCGGTGCAGCGAGCGCGGGCTCGCGCCGTCGTCATCGGCGTCGGCATGGCTGTCGATGTTTCGAGCGCGTCGGCCGTCGTGAGCGCTCTCCGCGCGGACCGCCCGGATCTGATGGTTGCGGTGGGCGGGCGCTATCGCGCCGAGCTGGCAGGCGACCCGGTCACCCTCCTCCCCGATCCGCTCATTGATGCCGTGGAGGTGCTTGAGAACCTGCTAGCGCGCCGATAACCCTTGTTGCATGCCATAGGAAAAACGAGTCAGCCTGCGGCGACGGGCGCCGACGCCGACTCGGTCAGGATCCCGTCGTGGATCTCGACGACGCGGTCGGCCAGGTCGAGAAGCGCAGGATCGTGGGTTGCGACCACGGCCGTCACGCCCTCGGTGCGAACGACGGTGCGCAGCAGCCCCATGATGGCGTGGCCCGTGTGCGAGTCGAGCTGGCCGGTCGGCTCATCGGCGAGCAGGAGCTTGGGTCTGTTGGCCAGGGCGCGGGCAATGGCAACCCGCTGCTGCTCACCACCCGACAGCTCGTGCGGCCGGTGACCGGCGCGCGGACCCAGGCCCACGAGGTCCAGCAGCTCTTGCACCCGCGCATCACGACCGCGCGGTTCGGCGCGGACCAGGCGCAGGGGAACCTCGACGTTCTCGGCGGCCGACAGGATCGGCAGAAGTCCGAAGGCCTGGAAGATGAAGGCGACGGTGGAGCGGCGGAAGCCGACGAGCTGCGACTCGTTCATGGCGCTCACCTCGTCTCCGTCCACGATTACGCGGCCGGCCGTCGGCCGATCGAGGCCGCCGAGCAGGTTGAGCAATGTCGTCTTGCCCGAGCCGGAGCGGCCGCGAACGGCGATCAACTGGCCGCGGCCGACCCGCAGGTCCACGCCGCGCAGCGCGCGGACGACATCGTCACCCGACGGATAGTCGCGGACGAGCCCCTCGGCCTGGACCATCGGGCTGCCGCGATCGGCGCTGGAACGCTCTGTCATCGGTCCTTCTCGTCGTGCGCGTCAGGCCAGACGCCGATGTGGTCGGGCTCGAGGCGAAGTCGTACTCGGCGTTCGAGCTCGAGCGCCTCCACATGCGCCCGCGGCAGCTGAAGCCGCCCGGCACGGTCGAGTACGGCGAACTCCTCGGCGATGACCTCATGATGGCCGGCGTCGGACACCGAGGAACGGCGCAGCGTCTCCGACGAGGTGCGTCCATCGCGGATGGCCACCGTTCGCTGGACATGCTCCGAGACCAGCGGGTCGTGGGTGACGATCACGACGGTGGTGCCCACGTCGCGATTCACCTGGCGCAGGAGCTCGAAGATCTCGCCGCTGGTATCGGTGTCCAGCTCGCCGGTCGGCTCGTCCGCAAGCACGAGCTCCGGCTCGTTGGAGAGCGCGACCGCGATCGCAACGCGCTGCTGCTCTCCACCACTGAGCCGGTCCGGTCGGTGGGTGGAACGCTCGCCCAACCCGACCAGGGCCAGGAGCTCGTGCGCCCGTTCACGCCGGGCGCGGGCGTCGTGGCCGTCCAGAATCATCGGCAGCTCCACGTTCTCGACCGCGGACAGGTACGGCAGCAGGTTACGCGCCGTCTGCTGCCAGACAAAGCCGATGACCCGACGCCGGTAGCTGGTCCGCTCCCGACGGCCCATGGCGGTCAGATCGTGGCCGGCGACCGTGGCACGGCCCGCAGACGGGACGTCCAGGCCCCCAAGAATCGAAAGCAACGTCGACTTGCCCGAGCCCGAGGCGCCGACGATGGCGATCATCTCGGCGGGATCCACGAGCAGGTCGAGTCCCTGGAGCGCGACGACCTCGAGATCGGCGATCTTGTAAATCTTGACGAGGTTGTCGCACGCGATCTGTGCCCCCTCGCCGAAGAGACGGCGGCGCGGACCACGCGGCGCGAAGGCCGGCCCGGCCTCGACAGGCGCGGCGCCCGGCAGGTCAACGATGTCGTCGCGCATCGGTCCGCTCACCACTTCATCCTCGCAGACTCATTCGATCCCCTGCCGCGTCGAGCCGGACAGGCTCGCCCGGCGCCCGATCCAGCTCGAGAGGCCGATCCCGACCGCAAGCACCACGACGAGCGCCAGGAGAAGAATGGCGACGACCATCGGGTCAACGAGGAGCCCGACCTCGACCGATGACCCGATGAGGCCCGCCAGGCCCAATCCGGGCGCCACGAACCAGGCGATGCCCACCCCGAGCGCCACGCCGATGATGGTCGCGGTCAGCACGGCGGGTCCATGCTCGATGATCGAGAGGGTCAACAGGTCGCGTGACGTCATTCCAAGCGTGCGCAGATGCGCTGTCTCCCGGCGGCGGACCGACGCCACCAGGACCAGGGCCGCGGTCGTGGCGAGTGCCGCGTACGCAATCGCGATGGCGACGGCGAGCACAAAGCCCACGCCCACCCCTCGCACCAGCGGAGCGGTCCGGAGAGCCTCCAGCACCTCGGCGCGGCCCGTCACCCGCGTCGCCGGAAGCACGGCATCCATGGCGTCCTGGACGGACGCAGCGCTCGCGCCAGAAGCGCGCATGAAGATCACGCTGGGCGTGAACGCCCGGTCGCCGGCGGCAGCGCGCAGCGTCTCGAGCGGAACGACCAACCAGTCACTATCCACGTCCACGCCGGGAAAGGTCTCGCGGATCTCGATTACGCGCAGCAGGACTGTTCGTGCGGAGATGAGCAGTTCGACCTCGTCGCCGATACTCACCTGTCTCGGGCCACCCGTTGCGACTGCGCTCGACAGGATGGCCGGGATGGGAAGGTCGACGCTCGGCGGATCACGAAGCGCGGACGGCAGGCTGGGATCCGCACCGGTGCCAGCTGTCACCGCGGCGTATGCCGGCGTGTCGAGCGCGTGCATCTCGACACGCAACCCGCCGCGCCCGCCCAACGAGGCAGAGTCGACGTTCATGCGTGCTGCCGCCTCGACCCCGGACAGCGTCGCCGCGTCGAAGTCGTCAGGCAGCGGCCGCGTGCCGGGCGTAATCGCCAGGTCGGCGCCCACCTCCTGCCATGCCAGGGCCGCCTGCCCACGCTCGACCGTGATGGAGATCGTCGAGCTGAAGACGCCGATCGCCACGGTCACCAGCAGGACGATCAACGGCAGGCTCCCGACGTCGCCGGTCCGCGCGGCTCGCCGCAGCCCGAATGCGGGGACCATCCCGCGCCACCCATCGGCGAACCAACCGGCAACCCGCAGCGGCAACGGGTAGAGGCGCACCGTCAACAGGCCGACTGCCAGGCCGATGAGCGCGGGGACCGCGGCAAGCAGCGGATCCACGCCGGCGAGGTCACCCGCTGTGCTGCCGCCCGCGATCCCTCGCTGCCGAAGCAGATAGGCGCCCCCGGCCGCCAGCACGACGACGAGCACCTCGAAGGCGATCCGGCGAGGACTCGTTCGCGCGGAACCCGGTGCCTCGCGCTCCACCTCACGCAGGGGAGCGGTCGCCGGTCGCAGGACGGTGAGCATGAGGACGAGCGCGGCACCGGCGGCAACGAGAGCAGCCAGCACCAGGCTCACGGCTGAATCGCGCCCGATGACCAGGCTCACGGCCGCGAGATATGCGAGGGCCGATGCAGGCACGGCGATGAGCAGTCCCTCGAGCAGGTGGGACGCGAGGAGCTGCGCGACCGATGCCCCGCGCCCACGGATGAGCGTCACGGCCCGACGCCTGCGGTGAACCATGAGAAGCGCAACCAG
>JBPCKH010000144.1:0-17767 GCA_051004475.1 Candidatus Limnocylindria bacterium
TGTCCACGCCGCGGCGGCTCATGAAGTTGCCGGCGACGTAGTAGATGACCTCGTCCGAGTTGATGTTGCTGTGGTTGTAGGGCGCCGGAATCGCGAGCGGGTGGTAGTCGAATTTGCGCGGCACGAACGAGCAGATCACGTAGTTGCGCGGCTGGAAGGTCAGGTGCACCGGGGGCGGCTGGTGGACGCGCCCGGTGATCGGCTCGAAGTCGCCGATGTTGAACGCGAACGGCCACAGGTGTCCATCCCAGCCCACCAGATCGAATGGGTGATGCCTGTAGTGATAGGCGGTGACCCGGCCGCGCGTCTTGACCTCGATCACGAAGTCGCCCTCGTCCAGAGAGGGCGCCATTTCGGCCGGCGGGCGGATGTCCCGCTCGCAGAATGGCGAGTGCTCGAGCAGTTGCCCGAAGTCGTTCCGGTAGCGCTTCGGCGGCACGATGCTCGACGGCGACTCGACCCACAGCATCCGTTGCGCATCGCTGCCCGGGCGTAGGCGGAAGATGGTGCCGATCGGGATCACCAGGTAGTCGCCCGGGCCGTAGTCGATCGGCCCGAAGTTGGTCTCGAGCGTCCCGGTTCCGGTATGGACGAAGTACATCTCGTCCGCCTCGCCGTTGCGGTAGTAGCGCTTCATTGGCTCAGTCGGAAGGACAACCCCGAAGGTGACGTCCGAGTTGTAGAAGAGTGGGACGCGCCCGGTCAGGCCATCCCCCGCCGGCCCAAGTTCCTTCGTGTTGACCAGCCGATGCCGATGCGGTCCTGACGCCTCGTCCTCGCTCTGCTCGATCCGGACGTCGCGGACTTTCTCGATCTGGTGCGTCTGGGTCGGCGGCGTGTGGTGGTAGAGGAGGCTGGCGCGACCGGAGAAGCCCTCGACGCCGAAGAGCTCCTCGGCGTACAGGCCGCCATCATCCTTGCGGAACTGCGTGTGACGCTTGTGCGGCACCTCGCCGCGCTGGACGTAGAACATGGGTGCATTATCGCCTCACGAACGACCATGGCATTGGCCAATCCCTTGCTAGGCGTCGCGGCGGGCCCCGACGAGCAGAAGAGGATCTGTTCAGTCGGCCGCCTGGCTGCGGAGCCCATCGAGCTGGTCGGCGTGCTCCTCGAGATGTTCGACGATGAAGACCTCGACGATCTGCTCGACGGTCATCTCCCCTCGCGTGGGGTGCTGGCCGCTGAGCGTCCACGCTTCGGCTGGCAGCGACCGAGCGGCATCGCTCACCTCCGCCAGTGAGCTGCGCATCCGCTTCAGCAGTGCTCCAGGATCGGTGGAGCGGTCGCGTTCGATAGCCTCGATGCGTCCGACATCGGTCTTGACGCGGCCGAACGGCACGGGCTCATGCGTCGGGAGCGCAACCACCCGTTGGGCCTGGGCCAGCCAGTAGGCGGGGAATTCGGCCAGATGCGCCCAGACCTGTCCAGCCTCCCACTGCTCATGGCCAGCGGCATCCGGATCGGTGAGTCCGGAAGGTACGGGAAAAAGCGCGTGCTCGGCCAGGCGGCGTTCGGCATCGGCCAGGCGAGCGAGGATGGCTTCGACAGCGGCGCTCATGCGGTCGGGCGTTGCACGACAGGTGCCGTCAGCTCGCCGAGGCGCTCGATCGCCAGCGTCACGCTGTCGCCCGCCTCGAGGTAGCGCTTCAACTTCTCGTCGCGCACCTCGAGCAGGCAGCCGGTGCCAACGGTGCCGGACCCGAGCAGGTCGCCGGGTCGGAGGCGCACGTCGGCCGAAGCACGCTCGACCATCTCGCCGAATGAGAAATGAGCCGTGGACCAATCGCCGCGCGACAGCTGCTGGCCATTGACGGTCGCGGTCATCGCTAGGTCGTAGCCCTTGTCCGTGCGGACGTCGGCAAGCTCGTCCGGCGTGACCAGCCATGGACCGATGGAGCTGGCGAAGTCCTTGCCCTTTGCCGGGCCCAGCCGGACCGTCGACTCATCGCGCTGAAGGTCGCGCGCGCTCCAGTCGTTGAGAACCAGGTAGCCACCGATCGCCGCGTCGCCGCGTTCCGCATCCAGGTCGCGTACCGGCGTGTCGATGAGCGCTGCGACTTCAAGCTCATAGTCGAGCTCCTGCGAGCCGCGTGGCGCCCAGACCGGGTCGCCGGGACCGCGAATCTCGGACACGTTGCTGAAGTAGAAGATCGGCATCCGGTACCACGCCTCGGGAATTTCCATGTCGCGGCGCTTCCACATCGTTCCGACGTGCTGCTCGAAGGCGTAGAAGTCCCGGAGGCTGGGCGGCGTCAGGATCGGCGGCCCGAATTGCAGGACCGATGCGTCCATCGGCTCTTCCGTGTCCGCCTCGAGTAGATCGGCCAGCACGTTCACGCGCAGGCCACTGGCGAGGTGCGTGTCGAGGGTCGTAATCGGCTGGCGGAAGAGGCTGCTGTTGTGCGCGCGGGCCGGGTCGGTGGCGACCAGCGTGCGACGCGCCGTTTCGAGGTCGAGCCAGGTTGCTCCCTTCGGGTCGAGGGCGGCGGCAAGTCGCCACGGTGTTTCGGCGGGAGCGTTGCGCTCTCGAACGTGAGCAATCTTCATGAGTGCAAGTTTAGGGATGGTCGCATGTGCGTGTTCCGGTGAATGCATGGCCGATGTGTGCGTCGGGTGCGCGCCGTGGCCAGGAAGGGCGTCGCCTGGCTTGCCATTCGTGCGGCCGGGCGCAAGTTCAGCCACTCATTCGTCGATACGCCCGTGGGACGAAAATCGCGGCGCCTACCGTGAGCGGAGACGAGCTCGGAGACGACGCCAACGGCCGACGCCGCGACGGTTCTCTGCATCGGTCAGGCGACGGCCGCCATAGCGCGCCAGGGCATAGTCGGCCTGGAGCTGACCGAGCTCGGCGATTCCGCTGCGGGCGGCATGGACATGCGGGGATTCTTGCTCCCGGTGCGCGAGCGGCGGGTCGTGCGCGGCAAGATGGTCGAGGGCGGCGAGGTAGGCGGATACGGCGTCGGTCGGCGATCCTCGGCGCCGGCGACGCCCGAGCCCTCCCACCTTCGGCAGCTCGAGACGGAATGGTCGTTGGGGAATGCTGAACGACCGCTCTTCGCGACCGTCACGCGGCCGTGTGCGCGCTCGACGGCGGATCCAGGTGCGGACGACGATGACGATGAGCAGCAGCACCGCGGCCCACCCGATCACGATCGTCATGAGCGGACCATGGAGCTGGTCGATGGTGTATTCCCGCATCTCGGGCAGTCGGTCGAGCTCATCCGCCGTCATCGGGACGGGCAGCCCCAGGCCGATTCGGCTCAGCGCCTCGTACAGTGCGGTGGCCGCGATCGCCGCGACGAACGCGACCAGCAGCAGGAGGTAGCCGAGCAGGCTGATGACGGGACCGATGAGGCCGCGCGACACGGTGTCCAACGGCAGTCCCAGCAGGGACGCGGCCGGCACTCCGATGGCGAGCACGATCGCCAGGACGCCGAGCACGGTGCCGAGCCACGACCGATTGGTGCGCCAGTCGACGCCGGTCTCGCGGCCGATCTCCTGGAGACGTGCCAGCCCGGCCGCCATGAATCCTGTCGAGAGGAAGGTCAGGCTGCCGACAAAGGCGTGCTCGGCGAATACCTGTCTCAGCGCGTCGGGGCCGAGCTGGCCGATCAACCACGGGACGGCGAGGCCGGGCACGCCGAGCAGGACCAGGCGCGTGAGAGCCCGATCGTCGATCTCGACCCCGCGGCCGACGCCGCGCATGGCCGCCACCAGGAGCAGCCAGCCGCCGGGGTGCAGGCCGATAGCGGCGGGCAGATCGGCAGCCAACACGAGTGTGCGGACGCGGTCGTCCCACAGCCAGCCTACCGCTCCGACGGCGACCAGGGCGCCGAAAAAGGTGAGTGGGTTGTCGTCGGGTTTCAGCAGGCCGCGACGCACGACCAGTGCCGCAAGGCCCGCCGCGGCCGCCAGCTCGAGAGTGCCGAGCAGGGGGACCCGACCGTCGATGGCCGTCTCGACAGCGACGTACACAACGCTCAGCCACGCCCCCTCGGCCACGATGGCGAGGACCGGCAGGAGCCACCCGATGAGGCGCTCAGCCAGCCAGCGCGAGCGCATCGGCCAATCTCCAGTCCGGGTCGAGCTCGGCGGCGTGTGATCGGATCCCGCGGGCAGCCATCTCGGATCGATGCGTCTCCCGGTCGGGGCCAAACGCCAGATGCGTCACCGCGTAACCGCTGCGCGACAGGCGGCGAAGTCGATCGGCATAGGGCTCGGGATCGCGTGCGCCGAGGCTGAGAACCGTCCCACCCGGAGCCAGGCGGCGCGGCACGACGCCGATCAGCCGCTCGAAGGGAAGCGACAGGATCGGCTGCACGCGGGCCAGCACATCCTCGATGCGGCCCAGCTGGCTCGCGGCGGCCGACGGTGGAAGGTAGGCCCAACGGCGACCGCCGGCGAGCTGGGCGCCGACGAGCAGGCCGCACGCCGTATCGGTCCCCAGCATTCGACGCGCGAGCGAGGCAGCCCCCACGCACAGGGCCTCCACCTGGTTGTCGTCGAAGAGCATCAGCCAGTGCGGCCCGGGCACGGTCTGAAGGTCGACCGCGAGGAGCACCTGGCGCTCGTGGACCGGCTCGTAGCGGCGGCTGACCGGCTCGCCGAGGCGCGCCGTGGCGCGCCAGTGGATGCGGCGCATCGGGTCACCGGGCTGATAGGGACGAACGCCGGCGAAGCGGGAGGGGTCGGTGAACAGGCTGCTGCGCGTCCGGGCCGTCCCGAGCGGGGCCTGAGCGGCGTGGGGCGATCTGACAGGCACCGTTCGGGGACGGACAAGCAGCTCGCCCGGTAGTTCGCGCTCCTCGCTGTTCGTCCCGCGCTCGAACAGGTCGCTGACTGTGAGCCGGATCGGTCCGAAGGCGAACGTGCCGCGTCGCCTCGCGTCGATGACCAGGTGTCGCACGACGCGCTCGTACCAGAGCAGCGACCACGAGTTCTGCAGCGCGCCCTGCCCCGGGCGCTCGCTGGCGACCAGTGTTCGCCCATTGACGCGAAGGGTATCGGTCACATGATCGTCCGCCGTCAGCAGTGGGACCGGCAGCAGCTTCCGGTTCCAGACCTCGATGTCAAGCGGCACCTGGTCACCCCAGACCGCCCGATCCGTGCCGATGCGGCGCTCATAGCTGATCGACTGGAGCCCGTAGCGCGACCAGAGGGTCGTCAGCCAGCGCGAGAGGAGGGTCAGGCCGCCGATCAGGAGCAGGCCCGGCACGCCCAGCAGTGCGCCGGTGATGAGCATCGCCAGGCTGATCAGGGTCCAGCCGCTCATCCTGCTGCTCCGACGATATTTCGGGCAGAGCCGATCCGAACCGTCAACTGGGTCGGGAACGACCGATACTTCATATCCGTCAGCCGCTCATCCGACCCCGACGCCGACCGACATGCCTTCGAGCACCTCATCGATGACGTCACTCGCGGTTGCCCCGCGCAGCTCACGATCGATGTCCACGACGAGCCGATGGGTCAGCACCGGCCCGGCAAGTGCGGACACATCGTCGGGGAGCACGAAGTCGCGACCCTCCAGGAGCGCGAGCGCCTGTGCCGCCCGGTAGAGCGCGACGCTCGCGCGCGGGCTGGCGCCGAGCTGGAGGTCGGCGTGCTCGCGGGTCGCGCGGACGATCCGGACGAGGTACGACTCGACCTCCTCGCTGACGGTCACCTGGCGCGTTGCGTGGCGGATGCCGGGCAACGTGGCCGGATCCATGACCGGGCGAACCCCGTCGAGCGGCTCATCCGCGGTGCGATAGCGGCGTGCGATCGAGCGCTCATCGGCCTCGTCCGGATAGCCGAGCACCACGCGCACGAGGAATCGATCGAGCTGCGCCTCGGGCAATGCGAAGGTGCCCTCGAGCTCGACCGGGTTTTGGGTGGCGAGCACCAGGAACGGAGCGGGGATGGGCCGAGTCTCGCCGTCGACGCTGACCTGGCGTTCCTGCATCGCCTCCAGCAACGCGGACTGGGTGCGCGGGGTGGCTCGGTTGATCTCGTCGACCAGCAGGACGTTGGTGAAGATCGGTCCGGGAATGAACCGAAAACTGCCATCGGCAAGCACGCTCGAACCGGTGACGTCGGAAGGCAGCAGGTCCGGCGTGCCCTGCACGCGGCCGAAGTCGAGTCCCAGGGCACGGGCGAACGCGCGGGCCAGGAGCGTCTTGCCGACGCCCGGGACATCCTCGAGCAGCGCGTGACCCTCGGCCAGAAGCGCGACGGTGAGGAGTCGCAGCGGCTGCTCACCGCCGACGACGGCGTGCGCCACCTCCTCCCGCAGCTTCCTCCAGAGCCGCGCACCGGCGTGGGGATCGGTCAAGTGGCCTCCGAGCTATGCGTCTGCGGAGGATACGGGGTGGTCGCTATTCTCGTCAGCAATGCCGATGGATCGCACCCCCCTCATTGCGTCAGACGACCACCTCGCGCATGCCGGCCTGATCGAGCTCGCTTCGGGCCAGGAGATCCCGTGCTACGAGTCACCGGAGCGGGCGACAGTCATCCGCGGCGCACGGCTCGCGACCGGTGATTACGCGCTCGGGGCGCCGGAGGTCCACGGGCCCGACGCGATCTCAGCGGTCCACGAGGTGGAGCTGATTGACCTGGTGGAGCATGTCTGGACCGATGCGATCGCCGATGGCTGGGATCCAGCCCGCCCCCTCCTGCCCGACACGTTCCTGCTCCGCGAATACGCAGGGCAGATGGCACTTGACTCGCGGCCGGCTGACCGGCACCTGCGGCTGGGTGCGTAATGCTTCGACACCGCCACGCCGATCGTCGCGGGCACCGCGCATGCCGCGCGCGCCGCCGTCGACATCGCGCTGACCGCGACTGACCGCGTGCTTGCGGGTGCACCGCTCGCCTATGGACTGTGCCGGCCGCCGGGGCATCATGCCGGACGCAACCTGATCGGCGGATACTGCTTCTTCAACAACGCGGCCATCGTGGCCCAGGCACTCATATCACGCGGCGCGTCGCGAGCGGCGATCCTGGACGTCGACTTTCACCACGGCAATGGGACGCAGCAGATCTTCTGGCAGCGCGACGACGTGCTCTACGTCAGCCTGCACGGCGACCCCGGCGGCATCTATCCGTACTTCAGCGGCTACCCCGCCGAGCGCGGCGGGGGCGAGGGCGAGGGTGCGACCCTGAACCTGCCGCTCGCACCCGGCACCGGTGTGGATGGCTACCTTGCCGCGCTTGCGGACGGGCTCGACGCGATCGCAGGTTTCGACCCGGATGCGCCGATCGTCCTTTCATTGGGCTTCGACACGTACCACGCTGACCCCATCTGTAACCTGGCACTGCGGACCGATGACTACATGCGCATCGGCGCCCGAATCGCGGAGCTTGGGCGCCCGGTCGTGGCACTCCAGGAGGGCGGGTACGCCGTTGACGCGCTCGGAGACAACGCCGTCGCATTTCTGGGTGGACTGCGGGAGGGCCTTCGGCACCGATGACGGCCGTCCACCGGCAGCCGCTCTGGCCGGCGTACATCGCGACCTATACCTTCATGCTCGGGCAATGGGCCTCCGGGGTCGCGGTGCCACTCCAGGTTCAGCTGCTCGGTGGCTCGCTGGCCGACGCCGGGCTGCTCGCATCGGTCCGCTTCGGGCTCCAGGCCTTTCTCCAGTTGCCCTTCGGCGCTGTCGCCGATGCGTGGGGCACGCGTCGGGTCCTCATGCTGGCGATCGTCGGCAACGCGCTGGTCAACCTCGTCCCGCTCATCGCGGTCGCCATCGGCAGCACGATTCCGCTGTTCGCATGGGCGGTCCTGTCGGGCGTCACTGCCTCGCTCTTCCTGCCCGCCATCAGCGCGTATGTCGCGGTCAGCGCGCCCGATGCGTCACGGGGCAGCGCGTTCGGCTGGTTGACACTCTTCACCCACACCGGCGTCGCGTCAGGGCCGGCATTGGGTGGCCTGATCTGGGACCTTGGTGGACCGGTGCCGACCTACCTGGCCTCCTCGTTCTTCGGGCTAACGGCGATCGTTGGCGCGCTCTTCGTTGCATCCAGCATGCGAACCCAGCTCCACCTCTCGCGACTGCCCGGCATGGTTGCCGAGGTCGCCCGGCAGCGTGCCATTGTCGGAACGTGGCTCGCGGCTCTGGCGATCGGCCTGCCATGGGGTGCGGTGGCCGGTCTCTTCCCGCTCTTCGGCACGGGCATCGGGCTTGCGGTCGGGACGGTCGGGCTGCTGCTCGCGGCGCAGTCGCTGGCGAACGGCGCCTCGAGGGTTCCGCTCGGACGTCTCATCGATCAGCACCCGATTCCGCCGATCGCGGCGGCCGTCGCCGCGGGCGGCTATGGGGTCGCCATGGCGCTGCTCGGCTTTCAGGGTGGCGTGCCGGGCATCCTGCTCGTGCTGATCATCGGTGTCGGGCTCCTGGCCTTCACGCTCATGATGGTGCAGGTCACGATCAGTGAGGTGGCACGCCCCGAGCTGCGCGCGACCGGGCTGGGTGGATATGGAACCGCGCTATCGGCCGGCCTCGGGATCGGTCCGTTCGTCGCCGGCGGCGTTGCCGATGTTGGCGGCTTCGGCTGGGGCTTCGGGGTGATCGGCGGCATCGGGGTCGGCGTTGCTGCCCTGGCTGCCGTGGTCCTGGCCGGCACTCGCCGAGTCGCTGTTCGGTGAGTGCCGACGTCGGTCGTCAGCCGTCGGGCGCGGGATCGGGCGTACCCGTCCGTTCTACGACTGCGTTCCACAATCGGCGGCGAGCGGCGGCCGACAGACGAGTCGCCGGGACCCGGTCGAATGGCCGCGGACGGCGATCGAGAAAGAGCGCGCCGCTGCGTGACGCGACGTCGGGCGCGGTCGCCAGCCAGATGATCGTGTCGGCGCCCTGGGTGGGACTGCGCAGGACCGGCCGCATGAGCCGATAGAAGCCGGGCAGAGACTCCTCGAGGCCGGGCGTATCGGCCCATCCAGGATGCATCGCGTTGAAGGTGACGCCCGACGCCGGCTCCCGGCGTGCCCATTCGCGGACGAGTGCCACCTGGGCGCGTTTGGCCTGGGCATACGCACGCGTGCCGGAGTAGGGCTCGGACGTTGATTGCAGGTCGTCGAGGTCCAGGCGCTGCGTGTACATGCCTCCTGACGTGACCGCCACGACCCGGGCGGATCCGGTCAGTCGCAGCAGCGGCAGCAGACCAGAGATGAGCGTAAACGGGCTGACGACGAGGGTCGCGAAGGTCGCCTCGATGTTGTCAGGCCCGATCGTCCGATCAGAGAAGATGGCACCGGCGTTGTCGATGACGACATCCAGCCTCGGCTCGCTGCCCATGATGCGCGCTACCGCCGCCTTGACCGAGCGCAACGATCCCATGTCGGCCACGACGATCGGGTAGCGGTCGGCGCCATGACGCGTGACCAGGGCATCGCGCACGGCGCCAAGGCGCTGCTCACTCCGCCCGACCAGCAGCACGCGGGCACCGAGCGCGGCGACCCCATCGGCAACGGCCCGTCCGAGTCCGGACGTCGGTCCGGTAACGAGGACGGTCTTGCCTTCGAGCGCACCCGGCGACGGCACTTTCCATGCATACAAGCGATGCCGGACGGCGTATCCGATGTTGGAGAAGCTGCCCACCACGGACAGCTCGAGCCCCTGGTCCACCACCGCGCGCATATCCACCTTCACCTCACGCTTCTCCATATATCAGATTCATCAATGATGGACCCTTCTGCATCGGAGTCTCACACGTGACCAGAATCAGCGAGACGGTTGAGACGACGCTTCCCATCGAAGCGGCGTTCGCCTACCTGGCCGACTTTGCGAACTCGCAGGAATGGGACCCGGGCGTTGCGAGCGCCGAACGGATCGGTGATGGACCGATCAGCGTGGGGGCTCGATATCGGTTGGAGGTTCGCATTGGCAACCGGGTCGCGCCGATGGAGTACCGAGTTTCGGAGATCGAGCCGCCATTTCGTATCGTCCTTGTCGGTGCAGGCTCCGGCGTTTCAGCGGTTGACACCATCACCTTCACGAAGATCAGCACCGGTACGCGGGTCGACTACGCAGCCGATATCACCCTCGGCGGCATCATGCGGCTGATCCAGCCGTTCCTCCGCGGGACGTTCGCGAACATCGCGGCGAACGCGGTCGGCGGAATGCAGCGCCAGCTCGACGCTCGAGCGGCCGAGACCAGGTCGGGCCGTTCGTGAGAGTCGCCGTTGTCGGATCCGGCGTGAGCGGACTGACCGCCGCCTACGCGCTGCGCCGGGATCACGAAGTGCGCCTCTTCGAGCGCGAGCCGGCCGTCGGCGGGCACGTCAAGACGGTGACGGTCGACACTGGTGCCGGGGAGGTTCCCATCGACACCGGCTTCATCGTCTACAACGAACGCACCTACCCGCAGTTCATTCGCCTCCTGGCCGAGCTCGGCATCGCCACCCAGGCCAGCGATATGTCATTGGGCTCGTCGTGTCGGTCCTGCGACGTGGAATTCAGCTCGCGCGGTATCCGTGGCTATTTCGCCCGCCCGACCGCCATCGGCCATCCCGCGCACCTGAGAATGATGGCGGACATTCTGCGTTTCTACCGCGACGCGCGTCGGATGCTTGACGGGTATGGATCCCCCATGGCCACGCTGGGCGAGTACCTCCAGGAGCGCGGATTCGGGTCAGCGTTCCGCAACCACTTCCTGATCCCGGTCACAGGCGCCATCTGGTCGACCGCGGCGGACGGAGTTCTGGATTTTCCGATCGACTACCTGCTCCGATTCCTGGACAACCATGGCCTCATCGGTCGGGGAAACGCTCTGCCGTGGCGAGTGATCCAGGCTGGGTCGATGACATACGTCGATCGCATCGTGTCGGCGCTGCCCTCCGGTACGTTGCGTTCCGGGGAGGCAGTGGTGGACGTGGCACGCGATGAGCGGGGCGTCACGATTCGCACCGATGCCGGCATCAGCGAGCGGTTCGATACCGTCGTCATCGCGACGCACGCCGACGACGCACTGACGATGCTGCACGACGCCGATGCAGCCGAACGGTCTGCCCTCCACTCGTTCAGCTACTCCGAGAACCAGGTGGTCCTCCACACGGATACGCGGCTGCTGCCCCGACGCCGCGCGGCCTGGGCATCCTGGAACGTCGACCAGCGGGATTGTGAGCGGCCGGGGGTGGCGCAGACGATGACTTACCACATGAACCGGCTGCAATCGATCCGCGGCCCGGTGCAGTACTGCGTGTCTGTCAACCCGGGCGACCGAGTCCGGCCGGATACGATCATCGCGGAGCGCTCGATGCGCCACCCGACGTATACGTTCAGGACGCTCGAGGGTCAGGCGGCGATCCGCGCTCTCCAGGGACGGCGTCAGACGTATTTCGCCGGCGCGCATCTCGGCCATGGCTTCCACGAGGACGGCTGCCGGTCGGGCTTCGAGGTTGCCGATCTGCTTGGCACCGGCATCGGGGAGCAAGCGGCGTGAGATCCCACTTGCTGGAGGGGACGGTCCGCCATCGTCGCACCCGCCCGTTCGTGTACGCGTTCGAACACGATGTCTTCTATGTCGCGCTCGACCTCGGTGAGCTCGACGAGGTGGCCTCCTCGCTGCGATTGGTTGGACGTAACCATCCAAGCGTTGTCACGTTCCGCGACGACGATCATCTCGATCCGCCGGCCGTAGATCTCAACGCGTCCATCGGCACGCAACTGCGCCAGGAGGGCTTTGATCCCGCGGGTTGGCGCCTCACGCTCATCACGAACCTTCGAGTCCTCGGTTACGTCTTCAACCCGGCCAGCTTCTACCTCTGTCGGGACCGATCCGGCATCCTGCAGGTCGTCATCGTCGAGGTCCACAACACGCATGGCGAGCGGCACCAGTACACGCTCCGGCGTCCGGATGAAGGGGAGGACTTCGTCGCGTCCATGGACGAGGCGTTCTACGTCTCGCCGTTCATCGCGTCCGCCGGACGCTACACGGTGAGCGTCCGTGACGACCCATCGCGGGTGCGGATCACGATCAATGAGCACGACGAAGCGGCACTCCTCCTGCATACCAGCCTCGATCTGAGCCGGAGGCGCCTCCGCGATCGGACACTCGCGCGCATGCTCATTCGTCACCCACTTGGCCCGCAGCGGACGATCGGCCTGATTCACTGGCACGCGGTCCAGCTCTGGCGCCGCGGTGCTCGCTTTCACGCTCATGGCGAGGCCGTCTCATGAGCACGCAGGCCAGCACGGTTCGAGGTCGCACGTTCGCCGATTCGCTGACCGCCCGGGTGGCTGCGCGCGTCGTGATTGCCGCAGCCGAGCGCATCCAGGTCGGCAGCCTGACGGTCGGCCTGCCCGACGGCACGCGCCGCACCTTCGGCGAACAAAACTCGAGCGACCGAGCGGAGATCCTCATTCACGATGACGAGGCCTTCGTGAGGCTGCTGCTCGGCGGGGAGATCGGTGCCGGCGAGGCCTACATGGACGACCTGTGGTCCTCTCCGGACCTGGCCGCCCTTCTTCGCCTGGTTGCCCTGAATCGGGCGTCGATGGCGCTGTCGTCCGGGTGGTTCCGTCTGCCCGGTCAGCTGGTCAAGACGATGGCGCACCGGATGAACCGAAATACGCAGCGCCAGAGCCGTCGGAACGTCTCGGCCCACTACGACCTTGGGAACGAGTTCTATCGCCTCTTCCTCGACGAGACGATGACCTACTCCAGCGCGGTGTTCGCCTCCCCGGATCAGTCACTCGCCGATGCGCAGCGCAACAAGTACCGGGCCATTGCGACCGGCGCGAGGCTTCGCCGTGGTCAGCATGTCCTCGAGATCGGCTCAGGCTGGGGCGGATTCGCGTTGTATGCTGCCGGCGAGCTTGGCTGCCGGGTGACCTCGATCACCATCTCTCGAGAGCAGCACGACCTCGCCCGTGATCGCGTGCGCGCGGCCGGCCTCGAGAAGCTCGTCGACGTCCAGCTCAAGGACTACCGGGAGCTCAGCGGAACGTACGACGCCATCGTTTCGATCGAGATGCTCGAGGCCGTGGGGCACGAGTACTTCACGGCGTTCTTCCAGGCCTGCGACAACGCGCTTGTCCCGGGCGGGCGAATGAGCCTCCAATCGATCACGGTCCCGGACGCCGGGTATGAACGACAGCGTCGCGGCGCCAACTGGATCCAGACCTACATCTTTCCCGGCGGACTGTGTCCGTCGCTCGCCGTGATCGAACGGGCGACGCATGACACGCGCCTTCTTATCTCCGGGGTCGTCGATATCGGTGCCGACTACGTGCGCACGCTGCGCGCATGGCGGTTGCGCTTCATGGAGCAGAGCGACGCCGTCCGCGCCATGGGATTCGACGAGCGGTTCCTGCGGACGTGGGAGTACTACCTCGCCCTGTGCGAGGCGGGCTTCGCGACCGGCGCCACCCAGGATCTCCAGATCGTGTTCGAGAAGCGCCGCGGAATCGCGTGAACCCGCGCCGTTTGCGCCCCGGCGCAGCATCTACCACGCGGGAGCGTGAAAGCGCACCGAAGTTCGTAGGTACTTGCGGCCCGGCGCATGCGGAGGAGTTGTGGAAGCGGTGCAACCAATCTCGGACTCGCAGCGTTCTGTCATTCATGCGTCATATCCTGGCTCGAACAACCGTTCCACTCTTGGGTGTCATCCTTGCATCGTGCGCGGCCCTCCAGGTCGCGGGCCCGAGCGAAGTCCCGCCACAGGCCGATGTCCCACCAGGCCGCGGGATGGCTTCCTTCCGCGTTGCACCGGGCGTGGCACTTGACCCCGAGATGACCGAAATCGGGGTCCTGGTGACAGAGCAGGCATGTAACAGCGGGGAGGACGCGCAGGGTCGAATTCTGGAGCCGGAGATCATCGGAGGCGCCGACAGCGTCACTGTCGTCTTCGCTGTTCGACCTCGCGGAGGAGGCCAGGACTGCCAATCAAATCCAGAGACCCCGTTCCTGCTCACGCTCGACGAGCCCCTCGGAGATCGGCAACTGCTCGACGGCTCGGAGGATCCGGCACGCGACGCCACGACCTGCCCCGAGACTGGCGGCTGCGCTCCCTGACGCGCTCGGACGGTTCTTCGGCTTGCCATACTCGGACGTATGAGCCACAAGCGCACCGCCCCTCGCGAGACCGATCGTGGGGTTCCGCGCGAGACGAGCTGGGAGCGCGTGGCGACCTGGTACGACGGGTGGGTCGGCGATCGCGGATCGGCGTACCACCGTGAGCTTGCCATCCCGGCCGTCATCGACCTGCTGGAGCCGCAGCCCGGTGAGGAGATCCTCGACGTTGGCGGTGGCCAGGGCGTCCTCGCTCCATATCTGACCGATGCCGGTGCGGGTGTCACGGTGATTGACGCTTCCGCGAAGCTGATCGCCGCCGCCAGGCGTCGGCATGCGCGATTGCCCAGCACGAAGTTCCTGGTCGGCGACGCACGTCGGCTCCAGGCGATCGCCGGCGTCGAGCTGGGCGGGTACGACGCGGCGGTCTTCATGCTCAGCATCCAGGACATGGATCCGCTTCATGACGTGGTCATCGGGGTTGACTGGGCACTCGGCTCGCGTGGCCGCGTCGTCCTCTTGATGACCCATCCGGCCTTCCGTCAGCCGCGTCATTCTGGCTGGGGTTTCGACGAGGGCAGGAAGCTGACGTATCGGCGCATCGATGGCTACCTCGGCGAGATGGCGGTGCCGATGAAGTCACTCGGCGGCGGTCTTCCTACGCGCTCATTTCATCGGCCCATCAGCACCTACGTGAACGCATTCGCCGATGCCGGTTTCGCGGTCGACGCCATGCTCGAGATTCCGGACCTGCCACCTGATCGCCGGCCCGGCAAGGTGGCTCGCGGCGATGCCCGCGCCAACGCCGAGATCCCCATCTTCCTGGGGCTGCTCGCCGTTCGCCGATGATGTGCTGAGCGCGCGCACGCGTTTCGCAGGAGAATGCGCCTCCGCGTCTCCGTACCACAGGACACCCCGATGACCGCGAATGCACCCACCCGTCGATCGCCCGTGGCCAGCGCCGCGGCGCTGATCGCGTTCCTTCTTCTCTTCGGCGCCCTGACCTTCGTGGCCGGTCTGGCCGTCGGCAATGATGGCTCGGCCGTCGGGCAGTCGATTCCATCGGCCTCCGCGCCGTCATCAGGGACGGTGCCGTCCCAGGCGGAGTCGCCGGCCCCAACGCCCGTGCTTGAGACGGTGACCTGCGCCGAAGCGACCGAGGCGTTCGCCGTTCTGTGCGAGACCTACGCGCAGATCAAGGGTGATTACGTCGACGAAATCAGCGATGAGGACCTCGTGGACGGGGCGGTGCGCGGCATGATCGAGTACGGGCTCGAGGACCCGTATTCGGGCTACCTGCCGCCGGACCAGTACGGATCCGCCCTGGACGACCTGTCCGGCGAGTTCAGCGGCATCGGTGCGGAGGTCGGCATGGAGAACCTTGTCGAGCCCGATGATCTCGCCGCTTGCACGGTGGTGTCCGCGACGTGCGCGATGGTCATCGTGGCGCCGCTCGCCGGCTCGCCGGCTGAGGAGGCGGGCCTGCGAGCGGGTGACCAGGTCCTCGAGATCGATGGTGTCTCGACGGTCGGCGAGTCGGTCAGCTCGCTCGTGTTCGAGGTACGCGGTGAGGCCGGCACGGATGTCATCCTCACCGTCGATCGCGACGACGAGGTGCTGGACGTCACGATCACGCGAGCCGTGATCGATCTCCGCGAGGTCGAGGCAGAGCTCCTCGACAGTGGCGTCGGCTACATCCGGCTCACCACCTTCACCGATCGAGCCACCGAGCTCTTCCGCGAGGAGCTTGGAACGCTGCTCGAGCAGGGCGCGACCTCGATCGTGTTCGACCTGCGTGGCAATCCGGGCGGCTTCATCACCACCGCGCAGGGTATTGCCGGCCAGTTCATTCCGGCCGGCGAGCTGCTCTTCACCGTCGAGTCCGGCGAGAATGTCCAGCGTTGGGAATCGGAGCCGGGTGGTCTTGCCCAGACCGATGCGATCGAGGTTGTTGTCCTCGTCGACCAGGGTTCAGCCTCCGCGTCGGAGATCGTGGCCGGCGCGCTCCAGGACACCGGCCGCGCGACCATCCTCGGCCAGCCCACGTTCGGGAAGAACACCGTCCAGATCTGGAACGACCTGCCCAACGGCGGCGGGCTGCGCATCACCACCGACCGCTGGTTCACGCCCGATCACAACTCGGCGGCTCCGGATGGCATTCTGCCGGACGTGGAGGTGGCGTCGCCCGAGGATCCGCTGAGTGGCGACGATCCGCAGCTCGACCGCGCCGTGGAGCTGCTGACCGAAGGCTGACTGCCCGGTGTCACCCGATACGTAAGGTGACCTTCCACGCGAGGCCCGTGCGGTGCGCTGTACGGGCGATGTATCGAGCGCCGGGAAGCGTGAACATCGCGCCGGACATGCCATTCTTGCGCAGCGGCGCTCGATAGGTGGTGAGGACCGCAGCTGGCCCCTTGTCGCGTGAACTGCGCACGGTAGATCGAGCGGCTGGCGCCGCATCGCCCGCTGCCGGCCTCTGCGTGCCGCCGCGCCGCTGAGCGGCGGTGACCGAGCCACAGCCACCTGAACGGGCGCTGACCCGAGCCACAGCGCCACGCTCGGCCGTTGAATCGCGTGTTTCAGCCCTCTCGGGTCCGGATCACGGCGCACGGCGGCGCGCACGGTGACAATGGCGTCGACCCATCGGCCCCGAGGCCGTGTCGAGTTAGCATCGCTGAGCGGCGCAAAGCTCGGGCAGTCGGCTATCCCGCCAGGATGCGGAGGAACAGCGCAGGATCGACGTTGCCGCCCGAGATGATCACCACCCGCGCATCGTCGCCGGCGGAGCGGGGCGCGTGGCCCGCGAGATGCGCGGCCATCGAGGCCGCGCCGGATGGCTCCGCCACCAGGCGCGCGTGGCGGGCGAGCTGGCGCATCGCATCGGCGATCTCTTCCTCGCTCACGGTGACGATCTCGTCCAAGAATCGGCGAAGGTGCTCGAATGGAAGCGGGCCGAGCGAATTCGTACGCAGCCCGTCGGCCATGGTCCGGACGGTCTGGTCAGCCGTCCAATGCACGATCTCACCGCGTTCGAGCGACTCCTTGGCGTCGGCCGCCAGCTCCGGCTCGACGCCGATCATCCGCGCGGACGGGGCCAGTGCCTTCACCGCCGTCGCCACACCGGAAGACAGCCCGCCGCCCGAGACCGGCACAAGGACACTGGTCAAGTTCGGAAGGTCCTCGACGATCTCGAGGCCGCATGTGCCTTGCCCAGCGATGATCACCGGGTCATCGTATGGCTCGACCATGACCAGCCCGCGCTCCTCGACCAGCGCCAATGCACGCTGGTGTCGCTCCTCGGAGTCATTGCTGGTCGTGACGATCTCGGCGCCGTCGCGCAGGACACCATCGACCTTGATCCGGGGCGCGTTCTCCGGCATGCAGATGACGGCGGCCGCCCCCAGCAGTCGTGCAGCGCGTGCCACCGCCTGCGCATGGTTGCCGGATGAGTAGGTGACCACGCCGCGCGCACGCTCTTCATCCGTCAGTGATGCGAGCTTGTTGTAGGCGCCGCGCATCTTGAACGCGCCGACCGGCTGAAGGGACTCGGGCTTGAGCCAGGTCGTGTCGTCCCAGCGCAGGAGCGGTGTCCGGGTGGCGACGCCGCGAATGCATTCGGCCGCCTCCCGGATCTCGGAGATTGAGACGATGTGCGGCTCGACCATCAGTAGGCGCGGGCCCAGGTCGCTGTGTCGACGCCGGGCATGCCGCAGTGCATGCAGTCGGCACCGGGATCTGTTGGCTCGATGGGCAGGAAGCGGATCGTCGCCTT